>NZ_JAEQCX010000025.1:3850-73662 GCF_020738035.1 Microcoleus sp. PH2017_28_MFU_U_A | reverse complement strand
TTAAGCGCTCTTTTCCACAATCTCCGAAAGAGCGCTCAAGCGCAACTACGTACCTTAAGATTTGGACTGAAGTCCGATTAGCGCTCTTTTGCAAAATCTACAAAAGAGCGCTCAAGCGCAACTACGTACCTTAATTTTGGAGTTAAGTCCGATTAGCACTCTTTTGCAAAATCTACGAAAGAGCGCTGAAGCGCAACTACATACCTTACGATCGCACCTATTCATCTGTACTCTGTTAAGATCGCTCAATATCTTGACAAGCAACCCGATCCATGCAGACTCTCAAACCATCAACCCGACCTTTCAACCATCAAGATACATATCCCTGCCCTGTCTGTCGCACCGGTCAAATTTCCACCATGCCGATGATGGAAGCCCTCGGTTGCAACTTCTGCCAGCACATTTTTACCGCTAGCGAAGAAAGACAATCGCTGAAAATGGCCGATCGCCAACCGCCCGTAACATGGCACTGGGACGGCAAAAAATGGATAGGAGCGCACCTCGAAGGCACAGAATTCGGATGGTCTTATTTTGCCGCCGCGATCGGTCTAGTCTTCCTTCCCACCACCTTGCTCGGACTTTCAGCTTACTATTTTCCTCCGGTTCCCGGCAGCCGTTTGTCGTGGTTCCCCGCAGCTTGGACGGGCTTAGCCTTTTTGTCCCATTTAGGCATAGTGCTGTGGTTGGTAGCTGAATTTTATCAATTTCCGGTGGGCACTTACTTCAGAGCTTGGGCGCGCAGGATTCGCCGGCGCTAGCTGGATGCTGTCAAAGAGCCGATCGACCTCAGCCGCCCACCAGCATCAATTCAGCTAAAATTAGAGGCGATCGCAAAACTCAACTCCAAATCTGCACCACTAAAGCTATAATCGTTAGCTATTCTAAATACATCTGATACGAGCGCATAGCGATTTGTGAGGAGAGCGATGAACATACTTGGAATCTCGGCGTACTACCACGACAGCGCCGCCGCCTTAATTCGCGATGGAGAAATTATCGCCGCAGCGCAGGAAGAAAGATTTTCCCGCAAAAAGCACGACGCCAGATTTCCCAAGAATGCGATCGCCTATTGCCTAAAAGAAGCGAACATAGAATTGCGGGAACTCGATCGCATAGTCTTTTACGACAAACCATTAGTCAAATTTGAGCGCCTGCTAGAAACTTACCTAGCCTACGCACCCAAAGGTTTTCGCTCTTTCCTCACCGCCATGCCCATCTGGCTGAAAGAAAAGCTTTACCTCAAAACCATGCTCAAAAGAGAGCTCGCAGAAATGGCAAACTGCAAAAGCAATAAACTGCCATCTCTGCTATTTACTGAACACCACCAATCCCACGCAGCCTCAGCATTTTTCCCCAGCCCCTTCCAAAAAGCCGCCGTTTTGTGCCTCGACGGCGTAGGCGAATGGGCAACAACCTCAGTCTGGCTAGGAGACGGAAACCAACTTACACCTCAGTGGGAAATCGATTTTCCCCACTCCTTGGGTTTGCTTTATTCAGCTTTCACCTATTACACCGGGTTTAAAGTCAACTCTGGCGAATACAAACTCATGGGTTTAGCGCCCTACGGCGAACCCAAATATGTAGACAAGATTCTCAACTATTTAATCGACCTAAAAGATGACGGAACTTTCCGTTTGAACATGGATTATTTCAACTACACTGTTGGCTTAACCATGACAAACAAGAAGTTTGACGAACTTTTTGAAGGGCCGCCGCGCACAGCAGAAGGAAAATTAACTCAGCGGGAAATGGACATTGCAGCATCCATTCAAGTTGTTACAGAAGAAGTTGTTTTGCGGCTGTGCAGAACAGTTAAAAAAGAATTGGATGTAGATTATCTTTGTCTTGCCGGCGGTGTTGCTCTTAACTGCGTTGCTAACGGCCGACTCTTGCGGGAAGGTATTTTCAAAGATATTTGGATTCAACCTGCCGCAGGAGATGCTGGCGGTGCTTTGGGCGCAGCTTTGGCGATTTGGTATCAGTATTGCGAACAAACTCGTACTGTTGCTGATGAGCTACTCGCAGTAAATAAGATTAAGGAGGAGAGGACTGAAGTCCTTACTACGAAGGAGGAGGAAAGGACTGAAGTCCTTACTACAAACCAAGCTGTGGCGACTGTGGCGAAGTCTGTGGCTCATTTAACTTGTCACGACAAAATGCGCGGCTCGTATTTGGGGCCAAGGTTTACTGACACAGAAATTCAGGAATATTTGGATGCTGTCAAAGCCAGCTATCACCGATTGGACGATGCTGAATTGATGCCACAGTTGGCGGAAATTTTGGAACAGGGAAACGTCGTCGGATGGTTCCAAGGGCGGATGGAATTTGGGCCGCGGGCTCTGGGCGGGCGATCGATTATTGGCGATCCCCGCAATGCTAAAATGCAATCCGTGATGAACCTGAAAATCAAATATCGGGAATCATTTCGACCTTTTGCACCGTCAATCTTAGCCGAACGAGTTGCGGATTATTTCGAGATTGACCATTCTAGCCCTTATATGCTATTGGTTGCTCCAGTCAAAGCCAGTCTCCGCATTCCCATGACAGCGGAACAACAAGAATTGTTTGGCATTGAAAAGCTTAACATTCCGCGATCGGAAATTCCGTCTGTTACCCACGTCGATTACTCGGCTCGCATCCAAACCGTTCACAAAGAAACCAATCCTCGGTACTATGACTTAATCAGTCATTTTGAAGAGCGATCGGGATGTTCGATTTTAGTAAATACTTCATTCAACGTCCGAGGCGAACCAATTGTTTGCACTCCTGAGGATGCTTACCGCTGTTTCATGCGAACCGAAATGGATTATCTGGTTTTAGAGAATTTCTTAATTCCTAAATCGGAACAAATTCCTTGGAAACAAGACGAAGCTTGGAAAAATGAATTTGAACTAGATTAGTTATTAGTTATTGGTTATTTGTTATTGGTTATTTGTGATTTGTTGGTGTTAATGACTGATAAATGACTAATACCTAATACCTAATGCCCAATGCCCAATGCCCAATGCCCAATGCCCCATTCCCAATTTCTAATGAGCGACGAAATAAAAAAACTCGATAAAAAAGGCCTGCGCGATTTCGGCCTGCTAATTGGCGGCTTAATTGCAGTGCTGTTCGGTTTAGCAGTACCTTTGCTGCGGCGCGATTCTATACCTTGGTGGCCCTGGGCGATCGGCGCAGTGCTAATTGTGTTAGCATTGGCTGCGCCGAAATCGCTCAATCCCATTTACCACGGGTGGATGTGGTTTGGACTTACCCTCAACAAAATCGAAACGCCGATCGTGCTGGGGATAGTTTTTTACCTGATAATTTGGCCGATGGGAGTTATCAAAGGCATATTTGGCGAAGATGCAATGCGGCGCAAACTAAATCCCAAAATGGATACTTACCGCGTCCCGAGTAAAGCAAGAACAAAAGTTAGCATGGAGCGTCCTTTCTAAGTGTTTGAATCAACATTAGACTTTCTCAAAGATTTGTGGGCGTTTATGAAGGAACGCCAAAAATATTGGTTGCTACCATTAATTGTGACTTTAGTCTTTTTAGGAGCTTTGATTGTATTGAGTCAGGGTTCTGTAATTGCTCCGTTTATTTATACCCTGTTTTGAAAGAATGAGCAAGTTGAAGAATTTGGGTGTCAATTTAGGTTTGACACTCGGCGGTTTATTAATGGGGGTGGTAATCGGTGAAATTGGATTGCGAGTTGCTAGAGTTGAGGGCTACCCAAAAATAGGAGATGTTGTAGACTCCGCGCCAACTCGTTTCCACACTTCCGATCGCGATTTGGGTTGGAAGCTCAAACCCGGTGTGTCCGGCGAGTGGAATGGGGAAGGTGTAAGTTTTGTACAGGTGAATAGTGACGGTTTGCGCGATCGCGAACACACCAAAACCAAACCTCCCAATACCTTGCGCGTCGCAGTTTTAGGCGACTCTTTCACCGAAGCAATTCAGGTACCAGTCGAACAAACTTTCTGGTCAAAATTAGAACGAAAGCTAGGTAACTGCGGCGCCGTTAAGGGACGCAAAAAAGTTGAGGTCATCAATTTCGGCGTTCAGGGTTACGGTACCGCTCAAGAATTGATGATGCTGCGGAAAAAAGTATGGGATTACAGTCCTGATATTGTAGTCCTGGCATTTTTTATTGGCAATGATGTAATTAACAATTCCCCGCAACTGGAATACGACCATTATCGACCATTTTTTGTGTACGATGCTAGCGGCAAGTTAGTACCAGATATGTCTTTTCGCAATCTGCCGCCGATCGCTCGCAACGAAAGAGCAGTTTCTTTTGTAGATAGAATGCCCAGTTTTTTGGTCAACAATTCCCGCATCTTGCAGGTGATTAAAAAGGTAGATTTAGATAGGAAAAAGCGGCAGTTATCTGGAGATTTTACCGCTTTGAGCAGCCAAAACTTCAATCCACCTCAGGATGCAGTTTGGAAAGATGCCTGGAGGGTGACAGAGGGTTTAATCGTGACAATGCGGAATGAAGTCGTGCAGAAAAAAGCTGATTTCTTGGTTGTGACAATTGGCGATCCGATGCAAGTTCTCGGGGATGTCAAAGTCCGAAAAGATTTGATGACAAAGCACAACATTCAGGATTTATATTATCCCGACAGGCGGCTGGAAAAATTGGGCGAGCGCGAGGGTTTTCGGGTACTGAATTTAGCCGAACAGTTCAAAGGCTATACAGAAAAATATCAAGTTTGCGCCCACGGTTTTGAGAATTCTGTACCCTGTGGGGGTCACTGGAACGAACTCGGACACCGACTGGCCAGCATCCTGATCAACAGAAATCTGTGCGAAAATTTGCAACAGTCTCAAGTACCAAAAAAATAACCGCAATCAGTCAAATTTCATGAAAGATTCAACGCCACTCCAAAAAGGCAAAAATATATTAACTTTAATCGCCGTCAATTTGGCGATCGCCTTTATTTGTCTGGAAGCTTTGTCCCTAGCTTTTTACTTTATCAACCAAAAGCAGTTTTTTTATACCAGAACCAAAGCCAAAGAAAAAGTAGTCGAAGATATTGAACGTATCGGCATTAGACTAGATGAATCTATCGTAGAAAGACTACATCCGTTTTTTGGCTACGTTCTCAAACAAGGTGCTTTTACCAATGAAAGATTAAAGTTAAAAGTCAACAGACACGGGTTTTTTTCCCTGTACGAATATCCCTTTATTAAAACCAATAAAAAACAATTTATTATCGGAGTTTTTGGCGGTTCAGTCGCCAACAACTTTGCAGTAGATGAGTATATAAATCAAAGATTGTCTAAAAAATTGCAGAGTTATCCAGAATTTGCCGATCGCGAAATTCGCATTTTAAATTTTGGCAACGGCGGCTACAAACAGCCCCAGCAATTATTGATTTTAAATTATTTTCTGGCTTTGGGTCAAGAGTTAGATTTAGTCATCAATATTGACGGTTTTAACGAAGTAGCACTGTCAAATTTAAACAACAAAGCCCAACTAGAAATAGGAATGCCCAGCGTCCAGCACCTACAGCCGCTGACAAGTTTAGCAAGCAATGTGTCGCCGGAAGTGATGAGTTCCATCGTCGAAATTAACGAAAACAAAAAACAATTGAAAGCAGGTATTGACAAATTGCAAAATTGTCAACTTGCCTTGTGTCACGCCGTTACCTCGCTGAGAGTGAAACAATTAGTCAACAATTACCAGCAAGCCGTTGTCAAGTACGACGCGCAAGTCAAACAATCCAACTCAGACAGCGTAAATAGCGGTATAGTCTACATTCCCAAAGCTGAGTCTGTATTGCAAGAGGCTGCTGCTTTTGAGAAAATGGCCTCGATTTGGTACGAATCGTCGATCGGCATGAATCAAATTTTATCGAGTAGAAACATCAAATATTTTCACTTTATCCAGCCCAACCAGTATTATCCAACTAAACGAGTGTTTACCGCCAAGGAAAAGGAAATTGCCATCAGCAAAGACAGCCCGTACATCGCAGGAGTAAACAAAGGTTATCCGGTGCTGTTGTCAAAAGTTGATGACTTGCAAAAAGCTGGGGTGAATGTGTTTAGCGCCGTAAATATTTTGGACAATACAAAAGATACGGTTTACAAAGATGCTTGCTGTCACTATAATTCAGTGGGAGAGGAAGTATTGGCAAACTATATTTCCAGTTCCATCATTAAAGTAGTAAGAAAGTCTAAATAAATATTTATGAAAGATTTCAAGTTAATTAACAAAGGCCAAGAAATCCTCAAAATTACTTTGATAAACTTGGCGCTTTTACTTGTTTTCCTAGAACTCGGTTCCTTGGGATGGTATTTTGTCAAGCACAAGCAATTTTTCTATACGAGAGAAAAGGCGCAAGATAAGTCGGCTTTAGGAATTAATTTAGAAGGAGTGCGTCTGAATCAGTCTATTGTCGAAAGGTTTCATCCTTTCTTTGGGTTTATTCAAAAACCCAGCGCTGATTTTCGACCTGGTTTTAAGGTGAACAACTACGGATTTATCTCTCCTTACGATTACCCTTTTAAAAAGTTTAAAAAAAATCAATTTGTGATCGGAATTTTTGGCGGTTCCGTGGCTTCAGATTTTTCTATATTTCAAATTCAAAACAAAATTTTACCTCAATACCTAAAACAGGTTCCCGGTTTACAGGACAAAGAATTTATAATTTTGTCTTTTGCTACAGGCGGTTACAAACAGCCGCAACAGTTATTAATTTTAAACTATTTTTTGGCCTTAGGTCAAGAATTAGATCTAGTAGTCAATATAGATGGCTTTAATGAAGTAGCACTTTCTAATTTAAACAATAAAAATCAGATTAATCTGGCGATGCCGAGCATTCAGCACATTTCGCCGCTGACTAGCTTGGCGAATAATAGCCTTTCTACCAAGGCTTTGCAAGCAACTATTAGAATCAAAGAAAATAAAACTAAGATTAATGAGGGTTTGGAAAGTTTGCAACACTGCTCTTTAGCTGCGTGCGATGCTTTGACTTCTGTGTACGTTCAAAATTTAGTCAACAATTATCGAAGAGATGTGATTGCCTTTGAAAAAGAACGCAGCAAAACTCAGCAAGATGACGAGGGTAGTGTGATGTATATTAATAAAAATAAGTCTGTTTTAGAGGATGGTGCAGCTTTTGAACAAATGGCGTGGAATTGGGCAAAAAGTTCAATTTTTATGCACAAAGTGCTGTCGGCTAGCAATGTTCCTTATTTTCATGTCCTCCAGCCGAATCAATATTATCAGACAAAAAGGGTGTTTAGCGATGCCGAGAAGCGGATTGCTTTTAATAAAGAGACTCCTTATGCTAAGGCTGTGGAAATTGGATATCCGGCTCTTTTGGGTAAGTTTCCTAATTTACAAAAAAATAAGATTAATATTTTGAATGGGGTGAAGGTGTTCGACAAGACTAAAGATGTTGTTTATGTAGATAGCTGCTGTCATTACAATAAAACTGGAGAGGTAATTTTTAGCAATTATGTGGGTAGTTCTATTGTGGAAGCTTTGCGGAAGGATGAAAGAAAAAATAAGAAGTGATATTATGTCCAGTTGATTTATTATTGATTGTACAATTTGCGAGCTCGTAGGGGCGGGTTCACCAACAAGATATAACGATAACCAACAATATATAAAAACCCGCCCCACTCTCACGAATAATTCACATCAACCTGATATTTATATTTAATTTCTAAATGTAGGTGATGATTCATCGTTGGGTGGGGGCGGGTTTTTGAGATTGTTTGTTTCCGGCGATGATGGTTGGTGAACCCGCCCCTACGGGTATTATGTCCATGGATTAAAATTACATGGATTTTAGGTTTTTGGTTGGGTTTTAGGTCGATCGCCCGTGGATTCGATCGGCATTACCAAGATCTTATCAACTCGGTTTCCGTCCATATCGACGACTTCGACGCGCAAGCCGTTCCATTCAAAATGCTCTGCCGCCGCCGGAATTTTACCCAAATTTGTAATCACAAAACCGCCCATTGTGTGGTAACTTCCCCTATTTTCTAAAGAGACTTCTTCAATTCCAAACAGTTCAAAGAAATTCTCAACCGGCAGCATTCCGTCTAACAGCCAAGAACCATCTTCGCGCTGCACGGCTTGCGGTTCGTCGGCATCTTCAATCGAGGGAAAGTCGCCAACTAATTCGACTAAAATGTCGTTGACTGTCACTAATCCTTGAATGACACCGTATTCATCTACTACCAAGGCAAGTTGATTGCTAGATTGCTTGAAAAGCTCTAAGACTTTTAAACCGCGCGTACTTTCGGGTACAAATAAAGGTCTCCGCAAAGAAGCACTTAAATCGAGGGGTTGACCTGTTAAAGTGCGAGACAACATATCGGTAACGTGTACCAAACCGACAACGTTATCGAGCCCGCCCTGACAAACTGGAAACCGGGAATGACCGCTGCCAAGCATTTTTTGGCGGTTTTCTTCAACTGAATCGTCCAAATCTAGCCAGGTCAGATCGGGGCGGGGAGTCATTAAAGCGCTGACTCGCCGATCGCCTAAACGGAACACTCTTTCTACCATGTCCTGTTCGGCTTCTTCAAAGGTTCCCGCCTCGGTTCCTTGCTCTATTAAAACTTTAATTTCTTCTTCTGTAACTTGCGGTTCTGTCGAGGGCGATATCCTCATCAGCCGCATCACCAAGTCAGTGGAATAACTTAACAGATAAACCGCAGGAGCACCAATTTTGGAGAGCATTCGCATGGGAATTGCTACGCTTGAGGCGATCGGCTCAGGGTTGTTGAGGGCCAACCGCTTCGGCACGAGTTCGCCGATAATTAAGGTCAGATAAGTGATCGTTAAAACTGCGATGACTGAGGCGATCGGCTGAGCATAGGGCGCTAAAGCCGGTATCAAGCGCAACAGAGGCTCTACTCTTCTAGAAATTGTGGTTTCTCCGAAAGCGCCTGACAGGATAGCCAGCAGCGTAATTCCGATTTGAACAGTCGGCAAGAACTGATTGGGGGCATTAGCCAGATCCAAAGCTACACGGGCATTCGTCGAACCCTGGTTAGCCATCTGTTGCAGTCTCACCTTCCGTACTGAGATGATGGCCATCTCTGACATCACAAACACGCCATTGAGCAAAACTAGCAGGAGAACAATCAGAAGGTCGGTACTTGGGGACATTTCTCAATTTATCGGTAGTAAAGGCGAAGCGCACTGCCCGCTTAAAGCATAAGCCCGGAAGCTGCCAATCTCGATCGCAAAAATCGAAATTGTTGTCAACCTGTCCCTAGATTAACGGAACGGGCTCGTTTCGATCGCAAGTTCCAGATATTTACAGAAGGCTTCTAGTAGAAATCTACCCGCAGTACAGTTGAACTGCCAACAGCCGATCGGCACAATGATAGATGTTTGTCGTACAATCGAACTTACTAGGCAGCGGGGAAGATCCTTCGCCCATCGGGATAAAAACTAACAGCCCATGACTTTCTCTTCGATAATTCGGACATTGGGGCGATCGCCCCTAGCCACAGAACTTCTCAACAAGCTCAAACGGCATCACTGTTTGCAACTGAACGGTATCGCCCGCTTACCAAAAGGTTTAGTAGCTTCCGCCCTCGCACAACAAGAGGGGCGAAACCTATTAGCCGTGACAGCAACTCTGGAAGAAGCCGGCCGCTGGGTAGCTCAATTAGAGGCGATGGGTTGGCAAACCGTACATTTTTACCCAACTTCGGAAGCTTCGCCCTACGAGCTATCTTACTCCGACGAGAACGAAATGACCTGGGGGCAAATGCAGGTTCTGGCGGATTTGGTGGATCGGGAACAAAAAACGGCCAATTCCTCAAAGCCGATCGCAATTGTAGCTACAGAAAGAGCTCTCCAGCCTCACTTGCCGCCTAGAAGTGCCTTTGAACCCTACTGTCTGACGCTGAAACGAGGCGAAGTTCAAGACTCAAAGATACTTGACCGCCAACTTGCCTCCATGGGGTACGATCGGGTGACTTTGGTGGAAACGGAGGGCCAGTGGAGTCGCCGGGGGGATATTGTCGATGTGTTTCCGGTGGCGGCGGAGTTGCCGGT
Source organism: Microcoleus sp. PH2017_28_MFU_U_A (assembly GCF_020738035.1). Lineage (NCBI taxonomy): Bacteria > Bacillati > Cyanobacteriota > Cyanophyceae > Oscillatoriales > Microcoleaceae > Microcoleus > Microcoleus sp. PH2017_28_MFU_U_A. The sequence continues at coordinate 63,638 of NZ_JAEQCX010000025.1, read as the reverse complement.
ACGGCTGGAATGGTTCGGGGATACTTTGGATCAACTGCGCGAGTTCGATCCGTCGAACCAGCGATCGCTCGATAAGGTCGATCGATTAGTTTTAACTCCTACTAGCTTTAACGCAATTATTAAGGCAGTTTTAGCTGAAAATAATCTTGACAAAACAAACCAAATAGACTCTGTTGATATAGAAAATGAAGCAGAAAAATATGTCCGCAGGCTGTTAGGTTTAGCCTTCGAGAAACCAGCTTGTTTGTTGGATTATTTGCCAGAAAATACTTTAGTTGTAGTTGACGAACCGCAAGGATGTGAAGGCCACAGCGACCGCTGGTTTGAAAATGCCCAGGAACAATGGGAAAGTTGCAATCGGGAATCAGAAGTTGTTGATGGTGAAACGCCAAGATTGCCAATTGCTAATCTGAAGGTTCCGAAAATTCACCGCACTTTTGCGGAATCGATCGCAGATGTCGCAGCTTTTGACAGGCTAGAACTTTCAGAATTAGCAGAAGATTCTACTACTCAAAAAATTAAAAGCTCCTCCGGGGGCGAGCAGCTACCGCCTGCGGTTAATTTGTCCAGCAGGCCAGTGCCGGTGATGCCTCACCAATTCGCGAAGCTGTCTCAAATGCTCCGGGAAGAGCGCGATCGCGGTTTTACGGTGTTTCTGGTTTCGGCTCAACCGAGTCGATCGGTCTCTCTGCTGTCGGAACACGACTGTCCGGCTCAGTTTGTGGTGAATCCGCGCGATTTTTTGGCGATCGACAAGTTGCAGTTGCAGCACATTCCGGTAGCTTTGAAGTACAGCGGGCTGGCAGAGTTGGAAGGGTTTATTCTGCCGACTTTTCGGATTGTTTTAATTACCGATCGAGAATTCTACGGTCAGCATTCTCTCGCTACATTTAGCTATGTTCGCAAGCGCCGCCGCGCCGCTTCTAAAAAGGTTGACCCGAACAAGCTCAGTCCGGGGGATTTTGTGGTGCACCGCCAGCACGGAGTGGGCAAGTTTCTCAAGTTGGAGCGCTTGACGATCGATCGGGAAACTCGCGAATATTTGGTATTGCAATACGCTGACGGTACTCTGAGAGTCGCGGCGGATCAATTGGGTGCGCTGTCGCGGTTTCGGACTGTCGGCGATAAAGTGCCGGATCTCAACAAGTTGACTGGTCAAACTTGGGAAAAAACTAAAGCAAAAGTTCGCAAAGCTGTTAAGAAAGTAGCAGTAGATTTGCTGAATCTTTACGCAAAAAGAGCTAAGCAACAGGGTTATGCTTTTCCTCCTGATATGCCTTGGCAGCAAGAGTTAGAGGATTCTTTCCCGTACCAACCAACGCCGGATCAGTTGAAGGCTACTCTGGATGTGAAACGCGACATGGAGGGCGATCGACCGATGGATCGCTTGGTCTGCGGCGATGTCGGTTTCGGCAAGACGGAAGTTGCTCTGAGAGCTATTTTTAAGGCAATTACAGCGGGCAAGCAGGTGGCTTTGCTGGCGCCGACGACAATTTTGACCCAACAGCACTATCACACGCTCTCAGAGCGTTTTTCCCCTTATCCGATCGAAGTTGGTTTGCTCAATCGCTTCCGCACAGAAACTGAACGCCGGGAAATTCACAAACGCCTAGCAACTGGGGAGTTAGACGTGATTGTCGGTACTCAGTCTGTTTTGAGTAAAGCGATTAAATTTCGGGATTTGGGTTTGTTGGTGGTGGACGAAGAACAACGGTTTGGGGTGAAGCAAAAGGAAGCGATTAAATCTCTGAAAACCGAGGTAGATGTCCTGACTCTGACGGCGACTCCGATTCCCCGCACGTTGTATATGTCTCTATCCGGGATTCGGGAGATGAGTTTGATTGCGACTCCGCCGCCCAGCCGCCGCCCGATTCAGACTCATTTGGCCCCCTACGATTTGGAGGTGGTGCGGACTGCAATTCGTCAAGAGTTGGACAGGGGCGGTCAGGTTTTTTATGTTGTACCCAGAATTGAGGGGATTGATGAGTTGGCCGATACTTTGCAGCTAATGGTTCCGGGGGCGAGAATTGCGATCGCCCACGGTCAAATGGATGCTGCGGAACTAGAATCGATCATGCTGACTTTCAGTGCGGCAGAGTTTGATATTTTGGTGTGCACTACGATTATTGAGTCGGGTTTGGATATTCCGCGCGTCAATACAATCTTGATTGAGGACGCGCAGAAGTTTGGTTTGGGTCAGTTGTACCAGTTGCGGGGACGGGTGGGACGCGCGGGGATTCAAGCTCACGCTTGGCTGTTTTATCCCAAGCAAAACCAACTGTCGGATGCTGCAAGGCAGCGGCTGCGGGCAATTCAAGAGTTCGCGCAGTTGGGATCGGGCTATCAGTTGGCTGTCCGGGATATGGAAATTCGGGGCTCTGGTGATGTGTTGGGTACGGAACAGTCTGGTCAAATGGAGGCGATCGGTTTTGATTTATATGCTGAAATGTTAGAGGAGGCGATTCGCGAAATTAAGGGTCAGGAAATTCCCAAGGTTGAGGATGCACAAATCGACCTCAGTTTGACGGCGTTTATTCCTGCCGATTATATTGGAGATCTGGATCAAAAGATGAGCGCTTATCGGTCTGTGGCTTCTGCGAATACTCTCGAAGAGTTGCAACAGATTCGGGCCGATTGGTGCGATCGTTACGGGCAGATTCCTCTACCAGCGCAGCAACTAATTCGTGTTGTCGAACTCAAACAAATCGCCAAGCAAATCGGTTTTTCTCGGATTAAACCGGAAAATAAGCAGCACATTGTCTTGGAAACGCCGATGGAGGAACCTGCTTGGAATTTGCTCAAGGCTAATTTGCCCGAACATCTACATTCTCGTTTTGTCTACAGCAAGGGGAAGGTTACTATTCGCGGAATGGCTGTTTTGAGCGCCGAAAAGCAGTTGGATAATTTGATTGATTGGTTGGGTAAAATGCAGGGCGCTTTGCCGGAAGCAAAGATTTGATTTTAATATGAAATCCCGCTATTTAGCCGGCGGTCGAAATCTCAGAATCATACCGATGGAACCGGAGAAAATATTGCTGCTGCTTTAATAATTGTTTGAGCAGCACAAAGGATTAAAATCGTGAAAAAGTTAGTCTGTGTTTTTTTTGCGATCGCGCTAGCGCAAGGAGTGCCAACGGTGGTTCAATCTCAACAAATAATTGACCCGATCGACCGGGTTGTCAATGCAGGATTGATGAATAAAGATTCTAGCGGCAATTTTAATGCTGAAAGCATTATCAGTCGCGCCGATTTGGCGGTAATTTTACTGAAAACTTTTGGTTTGGAACGGCGGAAAACAGCTCAGAAACCGGATATGGAATTGCCCGACGTACCTAAAAGCTACTGGGCTTACAGTGCGATTCAAACTGCTTTGAAAACGGGAACTATGAGTGGATATCGCGACGGAATGTTTTTCCCAAATCAAAGGGTGACTCGCGCTGAGGCTTTGGCGATTTTTGCTCAAGCTTATGGGGTTTTTCAGTTTCCAGACGCCACCGTTGCCGAGATTTTAGCTAGGTATCCAGATGCAGGGGAAATTCCTAGTTGGGCTAGAAAGTCTATGGCTACTGCACTGTATGAAGGGTTTGTGAATCTTGAAGTCGGAACTAATGCAATTAATCCTTTGAAGCCGATGACTCGCGGTAATATCGCTTACGCTTTGAGCAAGTATTTGGAGCGGCAGGTAAGACCAACTTCTTTGCCTGTCCCGAACGAGGAGCCACCAAATCGGGGGATGGGAAGGTAAATATAGTAAGTTTCATTTGCCTGAGAATCGGTAATTAGTAATTGAGAAGGCCATAGCTCATTCAATTAAAAATTGCTAAGCTGTTCGACATTCAAAATGCACTATTTGTGTGCCAGATCCCATACTGTAAGGGGTTGAGGCAATAAATTTAAATGACTAACAGCTTATAGCAATCCTAACTGAGATGTGAACACAAATATGATAAAATATAAAAAAACTAAGTGCGATCGGGCAACCAAAAACTCCCCAACCACCCAAAAAAGACGACCCCAAAAACCTCGGTTACGTCTCACCCGAATTTGCCGAAAAGGTATCCCAACAGGAAATTGACCAAATCAACGCCAACGTCGAAACCCTGCTCCTAACTAAAAGCTGCATCCGCTGCGACCTCCGAGGTGTAAAATTAGTTAACCTCACCTTAAAAAATCCGATCGTTACAGGAGCAGACTTATCAGATGCTAACCTCAGCGGAGGTACTTTCGAGATATAGCGGTTCTCAGAAAGATGAGGTATGTTGTTGGGCTTCAGCCCTCTTGGTTTAAGCGGTTATATAAGCTGTCAGTCATACCTCATCTTTTTGAGAAAGGCTATAGCAGATTTTGTCAACACTAACCCTAGCACGCACTGATTTAAGTGGCTCAGTTTTAATAGGAGCGAGAATCAGCAATAGTAATTTTAGGAAAGCTAACTTGACCAATACTAATTTAGACGGTGCAGACTTGCGCTTTTCCGACTTGAGAGATGCCAATCTTTCTAATGCGAACCTCCGCAATGCGAACATGGATGGTGCTAGTCTCGATCGAGCAAGTATGGCAGGAACCACCATGTCCGATGGTCGAAAAAATCAATAATATTAAATTCGTCATTCCTGACGGCTAGCTATATTAACCACCATGCAATTAAAGCTGCTGTCTTACCTTTCGCCACTATCGGTTCGCAAGGTTCCACCGTTAGACGTTGTGACATCCCTTGATAAACAGCATCAGAAATAGTAATTGCACCACCAGGCGTGGCACTTTCTAAGCGTTTTGCTGTATTGACAACATCACCAATCACCGTATAAGTCCGAACATCTGCACCGCCAAATAGCCCTTCAATAACGCTCCCGCAATGCACTCCGCATCCCGCACCAATTCCATATAATTCAAGCATTTCTAAAGCAGCTTTACTCATAGATTTAGCCGCAGCAATTCCCTGCTGTGGCGTAGCATAAATCGCCATAATTTCATCGGCTGTAAAAGTTATTCTTAAAGGCTGAAACTTGGCGGCGGCTGGTTCAACACAACGGTAATATTCATTGATAACCGCTGCAACTGTCTCAGGGGAAGTTTTTTCGCACCAACTTGTAAAACCGCGAATATCCATAAATAAAATCGTGCGATCGCACTTTTGAAAAGCCAAACCTGCTGGATTATTAAGCGCTGTGTCTACTACATGACTTCCCATCCCCCATTCTGCCATGTTTCCCAGTAGTTGATCTGTTTTTTGTAGCTGCTTTCTTTGTTTGAAAATCTGTACCGACTGCAACCCCAAAAGCAAACCGATAAATACCATACTCCAAGTAAGAAACCAGTGCGTTGCCGTCCGTGAAAATGTCACTATCAATTCTAAATTAGCAATTAAATATTGAGACTTAATCCCAATCACAACATAAAAAGCTACCACCATCAGAGCCCGTACCACACTTTCCAGTGGAATCAGCCAATCATCAATACCCTTAGCCCAATGGAATCGCAATCCTTGCAAAGTAGCAATCATCAGAGAAAATAACCAAAAGACAACGTGACTAGGATTTTGGAAAAAATCTAGCCCGTCTATCGGCAGATCAATCAGCGTATAGATACCAACGCAGATCAGGTTTCCCCAAAAACGGTGGCATTTCGAGTTCGACAGATACCAAGCCTGAACAAGCATTGCTACTATTAGTAAATATTCAGTTGGGTCTGTGATAAATTTGAAGAAGCCAGCTAATATTAAGTCTGATAAACTCTTCAGAATTAAAAAATGACCGCTGTTACTTAATACTTCACTAAAAAATGTACTGGTGCGACTTCCTTGTAGCAGACTTTTCCATACAATTTTTGACTTAAGACTTGATTTTGCCGTTTCAATACTTCTATTTTTCATCTTAATTAAAGGTCAGCGACCAGAGAATTATTGTATAGCAGTTCCCCAAAAAAGATGCAACTGTAGAGAGAATTAAAACCACGATATTCATCAGTCATTCCCCGAAAAAAAAATCTATTAGCTATCTTCCTCTGTTGTTTGCTGGCGGCGTTTCCGAAAAATACCAGTCATATTGATTCCTGTTACCAGCAGAAAAATCACACCCAAACCTACCAAAAACACATAGATTGGCATCAAAAAATTTCCCAAATATTCTCCTTGGTGGATATTCAGAAAAACTTCTCCTACCTCTTTCGGCATCTTAAACCAACTTTTGCCAACTCGATAGATTACACCTGTGACTGTACTGACTGCTAAAGGCAAGACAATAATCGGTGTAGCAATACGGTGAACCTTACGAAAATCAAGTTTAGCACCTGGTCTTTCAGGGCGTGCGCCACCAAAAAATTTGGTCATCGTCAAACCAGTGACTATCAGCCCAATCACTCCCAAAGCCAGCAAAAGCACATAAAATGGTCTGAGTTCCTTTCCGAGATAGCTTCCTTGGTGAATATTCATAAAAATCTCGGCAGCATCACCTTCTATGCCTAACCAATCTTCTCCCAGCCGATAGGCAACTCCCGTTATGGCAGTCAATAGTAAAGGGATAAAAATAATCGGTGCAACTTGGCGGTGAAGTTTGCGAAAATTAGCGCTAGCCATCTATTTATTCTCCTATTTTTTAGATGTTTTGTTGTTTACAAATCAGATATTCTTGGACGCACGGGTAGGCAGAAACCGGGTTTTTTTGCGAAAATATTTCGTTGTCACCCGCAGATTCGGTAAAAAACCCGGTTTCTTTGGTCAAAGTGGGTAATTCATGTTGCAAAAAAACGGTTTTAGCGCCAGTATTACAATTAGGAATAAGTGAAATTAGTCGCGTTAATATTTCCAGCATTAACTCCTTTCAAGACTGCCAAATATTGACCAGTGCCTGCTATCCTCAACAGAGTATCGCTAGCATAAATTTCTGTTCCTTGAGTGATATTAATGTTAGAAAATCCTAAGCCATCTTTCAGCTTCAGTATGTCTGCGCCTTTTTGAAAGTCCGTGATGATATCAGCGATATCGAGAGTATTTGTAGCCGATCGCCCTTCCAGCTCAAATAAATCCGAACCCATACCGCCGGTCAGAATATCTTGACCCTTCCCTCCTTCGAGAATATCATTGCCTGCACCGCCATCAAGCGTGTCTTGACCCTTGCCTCCTTCTAGTTTATCGTTGCCGCTGTTGCCGCTCAAAATATCATTGCCATTGCGTCCTTTTAAAGCAACATTATTGCCAGGAATTCCTGTCAGGATGTCGTTACCATCTGTACCTTTAATTTCATTCTGATAGAAATTACCGCCGCTTTCGTATCCCTGAGAGCTGATAGACAAACTGTTTATAACTGGGGTATAACTGGAAGAAGCAACAGGTTGATTGACAGAAAACCCCATCTCGTAACCGCTTTCACCACCGCTTTCGTAGCCAGAATTGCTGTTATTAATGTTGTAACGGCTGTCATTCCCACTTTCGTAGCCAGAATTGCTATTACTAATGTTGTAACGGCTGTCATTCCCGCTTTCGTAGCCAGAATTGCTGTTCCCACTTTCGCCACTTTCGCCACTTTCGCCACTTTCGCTAATTGAGAGTTGGTATCTCTCCGATGATGCTCGATCGACATCGATAGAATTGTCTTGTGTCACATAAGACTGTCCCACACCTGTCCAAATTTTAGTTTGGTTGCTCATCTTTTAGATCCTGGTTGTTTAACTCATTTACAATTACTGTGACAAAACAAAGTAAAGAACTCGGAAAGACCTAAAATTTATTTCATCCGCTTCCAAAACCTCCTCAATAGTCCTGGACACACGACATCCATATCTGGTGTGAATCTAGGGGCAATCCCCGTGGTTGCCCCAATCCCTTAGTCTCTTGCGTAAGTCCTGCTCAACCTAAACATCAGCCCATTTTCGCAGCAAATTAGCAATGCTTTTTGATAGCAAGTCAAACTCCGCTGTCTTTCCAGACTTCTGAAAAAGGGTATCGCGAACCGTATCCAAATCAAAGAGAATTTCTCGATTATGAGCATCCCGAACTAAACTCTGCACCCAAGTCACCGCCGCTAGTCTTTCACCTTCCGTTACAGGTTCCACACGATGTAAAGTTGTAGTAGGATAAACAACCATTGAACCAGCATCAAGTTTAAAAGCTTGTTCGCCTTGGGTACTTTCAATCACTAATTCCCCGCCCGTATAAGTTGCAGGATCGCTGAGAAATAGAGTGAGAGACAAATCCGATCGCATTAGTTCTTCATCTCCCATAATCGCATTATCAATATGTGTCCCGTAGTACATTCCTCCCTGATAGCGACTAAACATAATGGGACGAATTGCTTTAGGGCGCGCCGCTATTTGGAATAAAGAATTGCGTTTTAGTGCTTGATTGACTAAATTTATGAGTTCCTGAGTTGGAGCCGCATCATTTTTTAGTTGAGCATTATTTTTTACTTGTTGGGCGTACCAACCTGCTGTTAACTTCCCATCGACAAATTCAGCATTTTTTAGGCGATCGACAATTAATCCTAATTCCTCTGAACTCAGAATATTGGCCATACAGATAATCATTTGGGACACTCCTACAGGTTGCTAATGGACTCGCATTGTAGCAATAAGGTAATGTCTATGCAAACAATTTTTAGAGGTTTTTGGTTCTTTCCGAGTTCTTTACTTTTTTCTGGGATAGTAGGAGTAATACCAAATCCTGCCTTTTTATCTCCTCTATGATTCGGCGGTTGAAACCGCTACTACACAAACGAAGTCCGCCTCCGCGGACTAAGAAATAAAGGGGATTTTTAACCCGGATTTGGTATAATCACCCAGAATAAGGCTTTTTGAAAGATGCAAAGTAAAACTAAGATTTGGCTCGGCATTGGAGCTTGCGTTTTAACCTCTGTAGCTGCTAGTGCGATCGCATCCCAGAATGATAGCAGTGTTAATCAATTTTCCCCTATTTCTCTTTTAAGTAATGCTGCTAATTCATCGATGAGCAACAGCAAGCCGGTTAAACCGATCGTTTTAATGAGTAGCAGTGGTGGCGAACAAGGAGAAAGCGGCGAAGGAAAAAAACCAAAACCCCGGAAAAAAAGTAGTTTCACTTCTGAACTTTACTTGACAGATAGTAATGTCACAATGACAGCTTCGAGGGGCGGGGAAAGTGGAGAAAAAGGTGAACAAGGAGAAAGCGGTGAACAAGGAGAATCTGGGAAGAAGAGTTAAGGTTTTCTATTAATATCAACTCTTAAGCTACTGAGGAGAATTTTACTTGAAAACAGCTACCTACTCCTAGCTGACTGGTAACGCTAATTTCTCCTCGGTGGCTTTGGACAATTGCTTGGGCGATCGCCAATCCCATCCCCAAACCCCCTGCACGGCGATTTCTCGCTCGATCTGCTCTCCAAAATCTGTCGAAAACTAACTTGACATCTTCTGGAGCAATGCCGATGCCAGTATCCTCTACACTAACAATTGTCGATCGGTTCTGTCTGCTCAGAGAAACAGTCACAATTCCGCCCGCTGGTGTGTAATGAATTGCGTTTCCGAGCAAGTTGGAAAACAAACGAGTTAGCTGTGCAGCATCTCCCATTACAGACGTATCAATGGCTAAATTTGACTTGAGAATAACTTGCTTTTCTTGAGCTTGCAGTTCCCACAAATCTAGCAAATCCTCTAATAGTTCGTCTAACGGAACCGCTATCCACTCGCGGGCGATCGTGGCTGCTGGTGCATCCATTCTAGTTAATAAAAGTAAGTCTTCAACTAACTGAGTCATCTGTTTAGTCGCAGAGGCGATCGCCACCATTTTCTTAACATCCGCTGCATGAATTCTCTCAGGATGACTCTGCATCACTTCCACTGAAGTTTTAATCGCCGTCAGCGGACTTCTCAACTCGTGAGAAGCATCAGCAGTGAATTGTTTTAACTGCTGAAAACTATCCTCAATTGGCTTGAGAGATTGCTTAGTCAGCCACAAACCACCAACCGCAGTCAAGCTCAGGAAAATAATACTCCCATAACCCAAATTCCAGCGGAGTCTGCTGAGAACTTCTTCGACTTCTTTAGTAGATTCGCTGGTGCGAATATAACCTTTTAATTCTTGCTTTTTATCATCATAAGAAATGTAAACTGGAATTGTTGCCGACCGAATTTGCCCGTTTTGTATGGTTTGGAAACCCGATTTTATCGTTACAGGCGGTAAAGTTTTGCCGGAATTTCCTAACATTTTACCTGCTTCATTAAACCATTCTACAGATTGATCTGGTTCCCGCAGATTTTGCCAGGGAATGTCTAAGTCTCCGTCTTTGTCTAACTGGCGCGTTACTTTTTCGCGATCGAGTTCAATCTGAAAGTCATCATTGCGCTGTTCACTTTGTTGATGAGATAGATCGCCTTTTTTTTCTGGATGTTCAGAAAGGTGCTGCTTTTCGATCGCAACTAAACTGTGAGAAGCTGCTTGAGCCAAAACCTCCAATCGCTGGTCTAATTCTTGATACAGACTGCTGGCAAATAATTCATAAACAGCAATAGCAGAAGTTCCTAAAATAGCTACCATCACTGTTAAGTAAGATAGCAATAAACGCCATCCCAAAGATTGAAATTGGGGATTAGAGGTTTTGGTTGAGCCGATAACCCATGCCATAAATAGTCTCAATAAAATTAGCTGGTGCGCCTGCTGCTTTCAGTTTTTGTCGCAAACCCCGGAGATGAACTTTTACGGTTTCTTCTCCTGGCGAGTCTTCAAAAGCCCATATATGGTCTAGGATAGCACTCCGTGTTAAAACGCGCCCTCCTGTTCGCAGGAATAATTCTAGCAAACTGTACTCCTTTGGTGTAAAATTAAGCAAATTATCGCGATAAGTAACTTCGCAGGTATTCGGGTTTAAACGCAGATTTTCCCACTCTAATACTGGTGGCAAAGTTGTACTTCCCCGCCGCAGTAAGGCTCTAATTCTTGCTGCTAATTCTGGCAAATCGAAGGGTTTAACGACATAATCATCAGCTCCGGCATCTAGTCCTATGACTTTATCATTGCTGGTGTCTCTGGCTGTTAGCATGAGCACGGGGGTTTTTAAACCTTGTCGGCGCAAGCCCTGACATAGGGTAATTCCATCTATTTTTGGCAGCATCACATCTAGCAGAATTAAGTCATAGGTAAAAGTTTCTGCAAAGTTCCAACCTTCTTGACCGTCGGCGGCTATGTCTACGGCATAATGTTGGTCGGTGAGGGCTTCTGCTAATGCTTGGGCAATGCGATAGTCATCTTCTACTAACAGAATTTTCATAGTTTACTGCTAAAATATTGTTGATTGTTGATTGTGATATCGCATAGTTTTTTTTCGGAATGATTAAACCTTAGTGTCAACAAACACTTCAGATCAATTTCGGCTGCGCCGGAATGATATAGAGGAGACTGCACGTGCCGTTTCCCTACCGTTATGAATTGGGAGACTGCACTGCCGTGTCCTGATTTCGGGTTAATATTAATTCCGATGCAACCGGAAATGATATGAGTCAAAAAGTCGATCGCCCGCCATGCAAAATCCCGGAGCTTTGGTGACTGTAAAAGCAGCCATCAAACCCCCAGGATTTAATGTTTTCCTCTTAAACGAGGCTCAAATTATTGCCAATGGGTATTGACTAATCAGCAGTAGCCAATTCGGTACTGGCTGCGCCGCGCTTCCGCGTCAGGGTATTGAACAGCATCTGACCGACAGCTTTAATCAAATTGCCTTCTAACTCCATAAACATCTTCATGTTCATGCCAAAAGCTGCATTAGCTTCGTCAACAATGCGCTCTGCTGTAGCTTCGTTAATCGGCAATTCATTCATTGCCTGACGGTAGTTAGCTTTGAACTCTTTTTCATCAGGAATATCCTGGAATTCGTAGAAAGCAGTGCCTTCTCCCTCGGTAAGATTCATGCCGCGCTGAGCAATTCCCTTGAGGATTTGTCCGCCGGACAAGTCGCCTAGGTAGCGAGTGTAAGACTGAGCTACTAACAGTTCTGGTGCGGTAGCCGAGATTTCATGAATCCGCTGCACGTAAGCTTTAGCTGCTGGTGACGGGGATATTTGTTCCCGCCAATTGGCGCCGTAGTAGTAGAATAAATCTTGCTCTAAACTTTGTTTGCGATTTAACTCAGAAAAGTAAATTTTTGAAACAACCGGATGCTGCTTTTGGCGTTCCATTTCCTCTTCCATTGCCGAGTAGACAAAGTACAGGTTTCCTACTAACTTCCGGTAAGAAGTTTTTTCTACAACGCCTTTTAAAAAGCATTTGACAAAACCAACGTTTTCTGCCATTGTGTGAGATTTTTTTGTTCCCTCACGCAATTTTGTTGCTAAATTGATGCTCATGCTATATTGTCCAACCTTCTATTTTTGTGGTAGCTGATGGATGCGCCAAAAATCTAAAATTTACCTAAGCATTTACCTTAAAGCAATTTGATGAGAGATTGTATTAATTTTTATAACAAAAGTTGCAGTTGGCCGGAAAGCAGTAGTCAGTTGACAGGAAAGCAGTTGACAGGAAAGCAGTTGACAGGAAAGCAGTAGTCATCAGCCACTAACTAATGACTAATGACTCATCCTCGCCAGCAACTGTCAACTGTCAACTGTCAACTAACTTAGATGTCCAAGTCGAGGAGGTTGAGTTTGGGGCCGTAGGTTTCGATGAATTCGCGGCGGGGGGCGACCCGATCGCCCATTAAGATGGTAAAGATGCGATCGGCTTCAGCAGCGTCTTCAATCTCCACCCGTTTTAGCGTCCGAGTTTCCGGGTTCATCGTGGTATCCCACAACTGCGTGGGCATCATTTCGCCCAAACCTTTGAACCGCTGGATAGTGTAGTTCGCATTGGCGGGGAATTCGTTGCGGACGAGATTGTTCATTTCGCGATCGCTGTAACAGTAGTAGTGATTGCGTCCCCGTTCCACTTTATACAGAGGAGGACAAGCAATATAGATGTAACCTTGTTCTACAAGTGCGCGCTGGTAGCGGTAGAAGAAAGTCAGCAACAGCGTGCGGATGTGGGCCCCATCTACGTCAGCGTCAGTCATGATCACTATGTGGTGATACCGCAATTGACCGGGGTCGAATTCTTCGCCTTTGATACCCAAACCCAGGGCTGTAATTAACGACTGAATTTCGTTATTTTTGTAGATTTTGGCGTCGTCGGTTTTCTCGATGTTGAGAATTTTACCGCGCAAAGGCAGAATTGCTTGGAATTGTCGATCGCGCCCTTGCTTCGCGCTGTTGTGTACAAAAACTCCCGCACCTAGTGCAAAGTTGTGGCTGTTAGGCACTTCGATGTCATAAACATCGTGCCGTTCCTCTACAGCTTCAATCTTCACAACACGGTGGTTGTAATTACGAACCGCTTGGCGAGCATATAATTCTTCACCATTAAAGTAGCGCTTACAAAAAGTCTCGTACTTCAACAAAGACTTATCATTCTTCAGGCGGCGATAAGAATTGTAATAATCTACATCAATCCAGCCCATTTTCATCTGAACAGTCTTCAATGCTTCCAGAGTTTTGCGGTAATAAGTTTCGTCCAAAGCTGCTTTGCGTTGGCGGCGAAACTCCGGTGTCCACTGTTCCTTAGTTTTCTCCCGTCGCCAGTCCAACAAATCCTGATTTTGCCACTGTTCTTTGGCCAATTGTGAATTAGCCTCCCGCGCTTCAGGATTGTTAGCAAAATGATTGCGAACCCGTTGAGACTGAGCTAAGCGGTTTTCTTCGGAACTCCAATACTCTTGTTGGGCTTGGTTGAGCAATTCATTATTTTGCTCGCGATAAGCTTCATTAGTGTCGTAAAACTCACGCCACTTGCTAGTCATGTAAGCTTTATACTCTTCATCTTCCCACTGAGCCTTTGCCTGTTCTGAGAGAATTTGCCTGGTTTCAGGCTGCTGCATCCGCTCTTTCATCATCGCCCGAAATTCATCAGTCATGTGAGCTTGACGGCTCTTTTCAATGACATCCGGCCTGTGCAATGTTTTCTCAAGGTTGGCGCGGTGTAAAGCCAAGTGTTCCTGAGCAGGTAGCCGCTGAATATTGGTCGGATTGTTGTTGAGTTTGTTGAAATCAACATGGTGGCGGTGATTGCCGTCAGATGCTTGATAAACCTCATGTTTCAGGTTGTAGAAATCCGATAACAAATGACTGTAAATCCACTTGTCACTGCTGGGATTCCAAACCATTTCGTAACCGTTAAGTCCCTGCCCGTTTTGGTTCTTTTTCGACAACTGGCGGTTGAGAGGCATTAAGGAATCGTCCGGTGTCAGCATGGCTGCTGCTTTGTAAGTGCCATCCCGCAACATGAACCGATGATCTGGAGTACAAGTAATTGTCTCCCCATTGTCTAATGTCAATTTGATAACCTCAGCATTTGCTTTAGTCATGCGAGCGTTGGTTATCCGCTCAAACCCGATGTTTCCACTCTCGCGAATGGTGTAGCAAAAGTGTTCTTTACCTTCTGCTTGTTCGTCAACTATCTCTTTGAAGGTTTTTGTTGTGCCATCAGCTAATAATATTTTCTCTGAAGAGAGAAAACAGCCGCCGGCTGAATCGCCCTCGACCAGGTATATCTCAGACAGGGCGGGGTCTCTGGAGCTACAGTCCGCTAATTTTCCGGGCAAAGGAGACGATTCTAGGACGGATTTTCGGCGGACTAAATCGCGGGCACGACGGGCGGCTTCTGCGGCTTTAAATGCCTGAATTGCTTTTTCCAAAATAGCGTCTGCTACTTGGGGCCGAAATTCCAAATATTCGGTTAATACTTCGCCTACGAGGGAATCAACAATTCCTCTGACTTCGGTATTTCCTAGCTTTGTTTTAGTTTGGCCTTCAAATTCTGGGTCTGGAACTTTGACCGAAATCACGGCTGTTAAACCTTCGCGGACGTTTTCGCCGGCGAGGTTGGGCTCGTGTTCTTTGATTTTGTTGCGCTTGCGGGCGATCGAGTTCATCGTCCGCGTCAAAACAGCCTTTAAGCCTTCTAAGTGTGTACCGCCGTCGATCGTCCGAATGTTGTTGGCAAAACCCAGAACGTTGTCGCTAAAAGCATCGACGCACCACTGCAAAGACACTTCTACATACACGTTGTTGCGTTCTCCTTGTACGTAGATCACCTCTTCGTGCAGTGGCTGCTTCTCGCGGTTCATGTACATGACATATTCCTTGATGCCACCTTCGTAACAATAGGTTTCGACGCGCGGTTCGCTACTTTTGAGCAATTCCAAGCGACGATCGCCAAAAGTAATTTTCGCACCCGCATTCAGATAAGCCAACTCTCGCAAACGTCCAGAAACCGTAGCGTAATCAAACTCAATCCCAGTGCTAAATATCTGAGTGTCTGGAAGGAAACTAACTGAAGTACCGGTGCGATTTCCTTTGCAGGGCTTGGCCACAAGTTCGCTGACGGGAAAGCCTCTTTCGTAGCGCTGCAAATGTTCTTTTTGGTCGCGCCAAACAGTAACCTCTACCCACTCGGAAAGCGCGTTAACCACGGAAATACCTACACCGTGCAAACCTCCAGAAACTTTGTAACCGCCACCGCCAAACTTACCGCCGGCGTGCAGTACAGTCATTACTGTTTCGATTCCCGATTTGCCAGTCTTGGCAACGATCCCGGTAGGAATACCGCGGCCGTCATCTGTGACAGTGACTGAACCGTCGGCGTTGAAGTCAACCTCGATGTGAGTGCAGTGGCCAGCCAGCGCCTCATCGATGGAATTGTCCACAACCTCGTAAACTAGATGGTGGAGTCCTCGCGGGCCGGTGGTACCGATGTACATCCCCGGTCGTTTGCGGACTGCTTCGAGACCTTCGAGAACTTGAATCTGGTCGGCGCTGTAGCTGCTGGTCATACAAAAATAGCTCCAATAATGAGGCCTAAAGCCCCAAAAGCTTCTAAAATGGGAAAACTCCTAAAATTATAGCACAAAACCGTTAATGGCGATGCTAGGGCTTTCTGAATGGAAATTTATCGGGGGGACGGAGGGGAAGAGTTTTGAGATTGCTTCGCGATTTCCCACCCAGGGCGGTGAATGAGTGAAGCCAGAGAAGGGAAAGTAGGGATGAATAGAGCCTGGGATAGGATTTGAGGGTTTTTCTTGGGAAATGCAATATGTTTTTTAAGTGTGCGACGGCTTATGTTTAGATTGATTACAATTTGCGGGGCGACGGCGACGGGGAAGTCTGGAGTGGCTGTGGAAGTTGCCGATCGACTGAAATCTTCGATCTTGAGCGCAGACTCCCGTCAAGTGTACCGCGAATTTGACATCGGAACGGCAAAACCGACAAAGAGCGATCGCGCTTCTGTACCGCATCACTTAATTGACATTTGCGAGCCGACAGAAACTCTAACACTCGCAGAATACCAGCAGCAAGCTCAAAAAATAATTGCTGATGTCGATTTTCCCGTTTCTCCTCCGCTGTTGTTGGTGGGAGGGACAGGCTTATATATCAAATCGATTGTCAAGGGTTTGAAAATGCCTAGGGTAGCGCCGATGCCCGAATTGCGATCGCAACTTGCGGATCTGGGCCAATCTCAATGTTATGCGATGTTGCAGCAGGTCGATCGCCCGGCCGCCGAGAAAATTCACCTCAACGATTCATTCAGAACCTTACGGGCACTGGAAGTATTTTATGTCACCGGGCGCTCTATTTCCGAACAGCAAGGCGAAAATCCTCCCAATTATCCGATTCTACAGATTGGGTTGGACTGCGAGATGGATGTTTTGGGCGATCGCATCCAACAGCGCACCGAACAAATGTTAGAACGCGGTTGGCTGGCTGAAGTAGAATATTTGTGCAAAAAATACGGCTGCGACTTACCATTGTTGAACACCCTGGGATATCAGGAAATCAAACGATATTTAGCTGGCGACATTACGCTTGAGGAAGCTAAAGAATTAACAATTTTGCACACGAGGCAATTTGCCAAGAGACAGCGGACATGGTTTAGAGCATATCCTGAAATTGAATGGTTTGATGTTAGCGTACCTGATTTACTGGAACGAGTTTGGCAAAGAATACAAAATTTTCTGGTCAAAGGTTCGTAGTGAGGACTTTAGTCCGCAGAAAAGAAAGGACTGAATTCCGAACGATCGAACCTAATAACAAAGGTTCGTAGTGAGGACTTTAGTCCGCAGAAAAGAAAGGACTGAATTCCGAACGATCAAACCTAATAAGTTTCAATTAAAGAAACTATTTGAATATAATCAAAATCATTTGCCAAAAAAGCTAAAGCCTCAGCCACAGATTCATCAAGCTTGCGGATTTGCTCTATGCAACTATCAACTTTAGCCATATCACTGAGGCTGGAAGCTGCCAATAAATCAGCCAACAATTTAGCAGGCAAATTCGCCAAAGCTGACCGACTCAAAGCAGCTTGGATATCCAGTTTCGTCAAATCCTTGTTGCTAGCAGGTTCCTCATAGATAAAATTCACCCCAATATGTTTTTGAAGCGCATCAAATATATCTGCTTCCCGGAACGGTTTGCGGATAAAATCATCGCATCCTGCCGAAGAAACAACCGCTCTTTCTTCTTCTAAAACACTAGCAGTTACAGCAATAATTGCAGTAGCTTGACCTTTAAGAGTACCTTTGATTTGTTTTGTAGCTTCGTACCCGTCCATCACGGGCATTCTCATATCCATTAAAATTAAATGCGGTTCCCAATCATTCCAAATCTCAACAGCTTCTTGGCCGTTACAAGCTTCTTTTAGTTCAAAACCGAGGGGAGAAAGCAGTTTGAGTAGCAGCAAATTATTGCTGGGTTTGTCATCAACAATCAAAATGCGATACCTAGGTTGATTCGGTGCGAGGCAAATCACTTGTAGCGCCGTCTTTTTGCCTTCTATTTCCCTGGGATCGATCGCACTAATTTTAGTATCGAATACAAAAGTTGTTCCCACTCCCAATTCTGAATAGACACTCATCTTGCCACCCATTAACTCTACAAAATTGCGGCTGATTGGCAGTCCCAAACCAGTTCCTTCTTGGGAGTTTTTACCAGTTTGGGTTTGCACAAAAGCTTCAAAAAGACTATCTAATTCATCGGCGGCGACACCTGGCCCAGTGTCGGAGATTGCAAAAATCAGGAAGTACGAAGATCCAGAATCTAAATCGTTAGGATTTTGTAGTGGGCTAATTTTACTACATTTTTCAAGACTCTGATTTGCTGGAATATTTGAATTTTCGCTATTCTCCACAATATTAACAGTTTTAGCGGGCTTTAGACTGCTTGCTTCTGGTTTGAGATTAACTTTTACTGCAACTCCTCCTTCTTGAGTAAATTTGAGAGCGTTACCGATCAAATTTATTAAAACTTGTCGCAATTTGACTTCATCTGTGCGCACGTATCTGGGAACATCAGGGCTGTATTCTACTACTAATTGCAATTGTTTGTCGTCAGATTTGATATGGAACATATCTTCTAGATCGTCCATAAATTGATACAAATCAAAATTTTTATAGTTGAGAATAGTCCGACCAGCTTCAATCTTTGATAAATCTAAAACCTGGTTGATTAAAGTTAGTAAATGGTCGCCGCTGCGAGTAATAATTGCGACATTATCTTGATGCTCTTTGGGTAGATTTTGGCTGCGGAGCATGATTTGAGAAAAGCCGAGGATGGCGTTGAGGGGAGAGCGCAATTCGTGGCTCATGTTGGCTAAAAAACTGCTCTTCGCTTCGTTGGCTACTTCGGCTTTTTTCTTGGCAAGAGCGAGCTCCGATGTGCGTTCTTCTACTTTTGTTTCTAAGGTGCGGTTGGAATCTGCTAGATTAGTATAAAGTCTGGCATTTTCAATGGAGATGGCTGCCGAAGCCGATAAGACTTTCAGCAGTTCTAATCTGTCTGATGTAAATGCTCCAGCAATCAGGTTGTTTTCTAAGTAAATTATGCCGATAAGTTGACCTTGGTTCAGGAGTGGCGCGCACAATATTGATTTGTTTTGATGCTGTTTGATATAGGGGTCGCTGTTAAAATTTTTGCTGGCAAATGCTTGGCTTAAAACTACTGTCTCTCCTGTACGGGCAACATAATTAACAATCGATACTGGTAGGTTATTATCTATAGAAATTGACTGCAATACCGCAATACTCTCCGAATCGATCGCACCCGCAGCTTCGATTAGCAATTCCCCGGAATTGTTGTTGGCAGAATCTGAGGGGGAATGGAAAATTAAATAGCCTCGTTGTGCTCCGGCATTTTCAATCAGTATTTTCATCAAAGAAGCCAGCAACTTATCCAAGAGTATTTCGCCAGAAATGGCTTGGCTGGCTTTCACTACCGCAGCCAAATCTAAAGCTGAACTTCCTAAGCCAGGGGTGTTTAATTGGCTGGCTATAGTTACTGTACTGGCATCATGAAATTGAGTTTCTGATGTGGATTTTATTAATAATTTTGGGTGAGTTGCTTCTAACTTTTCTTGTTTGCGTTTGGCGCCCCAAATTAGATAGTTGTAGTGCGCTTTTTTTAGGTAAATTTCGGCAAATTCTGCTTTACCTTTGCTCAGCCAGAAATTGGCTGCTAATTCTGCGGCTAATGCTTCATTTTGGATAAAATAGCCGTCTCTGGCTGAAGTAATCGATCGATCGTACAAATCGATCGCCTCCATCTCCTTACCCACAATCCGCGCCATCTCCCCAGCTACCAATAAGTATTTATGCTCAAAGGTCTCCGGACAGCTATCAGCCCAGATTTTCATCTGTTTTTGGTTGGCTTTGAGCTTTCTCAGATATTTTTGGCGATCGCCCTTGGAAGCTTGCGGGTAAAGCGCAGTTAAAATTAGAGAATAATAAAAATTATGTTCGGCTACAATAATTGTGCCGATCGCCAAACTCAATTTTTTCTCAGCTTCCACAGCATAGCTGAAAGCTGCTGCATACTCTCCGTACAAATACAAAACCTGGCATTTCAAAATTTGATAGCCGCAGATTGCCAAAAAACTGCCGCGATCGGCACACCGCTCTAAATATTGTCCTTCGCTAATTTCGCCATTAGAAAATACCTCACAATTAGAAGTTTCTCCCAGTAAATTAAACAAAGCTATCTGACAGCCTAGTAAGTAATCAGTAGCAATTTGATTGTTAGTTTTAAAGTTAAATAGCAAAAAATTCCACACTTCTACACGCAGAGATTCGAGATTTTTGCCCTGGGGGATAGAATACATCAATTTGTAAAGCTGAATGTAACCTGCAAATTGCAATTCGCCGGATTCTAAGCCAGCTTGATAGCCATTATGGCTAATCGAATCCGACAGTTTCAGAGGCTGTATCCAGTGATTTAAATGAGCGACAAGCATTTCCGATGCCTTGCATTTTTGCGTCAAATCGTGAAAGCGATCGCTCAAATTGAGAGCTAACATCCCAAACTCGTATCCCGAGCGATAATCAGCCATCGCAGCCGACAAAACCAAGCCGTAGCAAGCATAGCTGTAAGATGATTCCGGCACCGGGCCGTATTTCAGAGAAAGATTGACAGATTTTGTAACAACTAATTGGTAAAGTATCGGATTGGAAAATAAACTCGCGGGAATAATTTTATCCAGAAGTTTCATCGCGGTTCTTTTTTCCGAAATCTTCATTTCCGGTACGTGCAGCAAAGCACCAATTGCCCGATCGCCCAATTGCGCTGTTGCTTCAGCAAATTCGGCTTTGCAAGCTTGCTGCAACTGCTTTTGGGGCAACTCAACCCCCAACAAACGCAAGCCCTGGCGCCCAAATTTAATAGCTTCCTCGTATTCCCCCAACATGGTATGCAGCGTAATTAGGCGATCGAAAAATTCCGCTTTTTCCACCGCCAATTGCAACTGCGATAGTGCCGAATGAATCAAAAATTGCGATTGCTCGAAATTGCCAATCAGATAATTCAATTCCGCAGCTTCCAGGTACAACTCTCGCGTCAAATTATATTCAGTTTCCCAGCTATCCGCAGCCAAAAGTTCGATCCCAAAACAGACATACTTGACAGCAGCCGCATAAGCTGTAGCAGCTTTGGCTTTTTTCCCAGCCAAAAGATTGAGTTTGGCAATTTTATCTCTTTCCGTGCGATCGATCGCCAAGGGCAGCTCCCCTGCT
Source organism: Microcoleus sp. PH2017_28_MFU_U_A (assembly GCF_020738035.1). Taxonomy (NCBI): domain Bacteria; kingdom Bacillati; phylum Cyanobacteriota; class Cyanophyceae; order Oscillatoriales; family Microcoleaceae; genus Microcoleus; species Microcoleus sp. PH2017_28_MFU_U_A. The sequence goes on along the minus strand of NZ_JAEQCX010000025.1, from coordinate 42,594 downwards.
GTCGCCATTTCTATCGCCCCTATCGCCTTTCCTGCCGCCAGATTTAACTGATCGACAATTTCAAAAAGCTCCTCCGACAAATCTTCACCATCGCTATTATCCAATAACAAGCGACCGATTTGCAAATGAACCGCTTTTTTCTGCCCTTCGTCAATCAAAGCATAAGCAGCTTGTTGGACGCGATCGTGCAAAAACTTGTACTCTTCAAACAACAGTTCAATATCCAACTCAGACACCGGAAAAATCAAACCAGCTTCCAGTGCGGGCTTCAAATCTGAGAACACCAAATCCGGAGATCTTTCACAAATTTTTGATAAAGTAGTTAAGTCAAAAGATGCCCCAGCACAAGCTGCGAAACGCAAAATATTTTGAGTTATTTCCGGCAATATTTTTATTTTTTTTACCATCAAATCAACCACATTATCAGTGATATCCCTTGCTTCAATTTGAGCAATATCCCACTGCCAAAATCCTCCACAACCTCTATTTTTTAGAGCCTTTGGTTCCCGAATCGATAGCTCGGAAGATTCCAGAAAACTAAAATTAATCAATTTCTCAGAATGCAGCATTTTGAGAAATTGATTGACAAAAAACGGATTTCCATTAGTTTTGCATAACACCAAGTCAGCCAAAGATTGCACAGACATAGCATCGCTATGCACAGTGTCAGCTATTAAATTACTAACATCTTGGATGGTTAAATTAGCTAAATAAATAAAATCAATTGTAGCGCCTTCTTTTTGCATTTCATCCACAGTAATCATTAAGGGATGATGGGCGCTAACTTCATTGTCTCGATAGGCTCCAATCAGCAATAAATATTGTGTATCACTATCCACTACCATCAATTGAATTAAATTGAGAGTAGCTGCATCTACCCACTGTAAATCGTCAAGAAAAATTACCAGTGGATGTTCCGCCGAACAAAACACGCGAATAAATTTTTCAAACACAAAATAGAAACGAATTTGCGCTTCATTTGGTCTCAACTCTGCTACCTGGGGCTGTTTGCCGATAATTAATTCTATTTCGGGAATTACCTCAATAATTACTTGACCGTTTGCACCCAATGCAATTAAAAGTTTAGTGCGCCACTCATCGAGTTTTGCGGAACTTTCGGTTAGCAGTTGTCGCGCCAATCCCGAGAAAGCGCTAATAATCCCTGAATAGGGAATATCGCGCTGAAATTGGTCAAATTTGCCGGAAATAAAATAGCCGCGTTTTTCAGTAATTGGTTTGTAAATTTCTTGTACCAGCGATGATTTCCCCATGCCCGAATAACCGGCAACTAGCATCATTTCGCTTCCAGAAAAACTATGTTGTGGGTTCGCAACTCGCTCGAATGCTGCTAGCAAAGCCTGGACTGGCGCCGCCCGCCCGTATAGTTTTTGAGGGATTTGAAATCGATCGGAAATATCTTCTTTAGCTAAAGCAAACTCTAAAATAGTTCCTGTTGTCTGTAATTGACGCAGACATTCTTCTAAGTCTGCTTGAATTCCCCAAACACTTTGGTAACGGTTTTCAGCAGTTTTTTCTAAAAGTTTCATGACTATTGCTGACACAGCCGGAGGAATTTGTGGATTGATTTTGTTGATGGGCAATGGCTGTTTTGCAATGTGACAGTGTACCAATTCCATTGCATCTTTGGTCTCAAAAGGCAATTGGTTGGTTAGCAGTTCGTAAAAAGTAATGCCGAGGGAATAAAAATCTGTACGGTAATCTAGAGAACGGTTCATTCTCCCTGTTTGTTCTGGTGAAATGTAGGCTAAAGTTCCTTCTAAAATATTGGGATTTTTTATGGTAGGAGTTTCGCGGGTTAACAGGGTGGAAATTCCGAAGTCAATAATTTGGATTTTTCCTGTGGCTGGGTTGAGAATAATGTTGCCGGGGTTGATGTCTTTGTGGATGATGTTTGCTGCGTGAATTTGTCCTAATATTGCGGCGGCTTGAATGCCGATATTGAGAAATTCAAACAGGCTAAAGCTTTGCTGTTCCTGCATTTGTTTCAATGAGAAACCGCCAAAATCTTCTAAGATTAGAAGGAGAGTGTTGCGATATTTTTGTAAGTCGTAAGCTTTGATGACTCCTGGCAGGTTGAGGATTTGAAGAATTTTGTATTCCTGTCGGTAGCGGACTATTTCGCCGGGAGTTGGATAGTCTTCGTTGAGCAGTTTGAGAATAATTGGCTGTTGATTTTGTTCTCTAATACCTCGATAAACTGTTGAAATAGAATTTTCGTGTATTTTATTTAATGTTTGAATGCCGGGAATTTCAAGCATTGCATATTTTCCTTTTTTATTAACTGGAAATTAACTTAGAATAAGACTGGGCGGTTTCAACCGCGTCTGTAAAGGCAAAACCCGGATGGTGCGCGGGTTGAAGAGTCGGCGCGGTTTCAACCGTACGTCTTATCTGAGTGTGAAATTTTTCTAACTGTAAAGACTTGCGACATATTCGCCGTAACCGTTATAGGGCAAAGTTGGGCGAGTTTCCCACGACCAACTGTTACCGGGCCCGACTACCCGTTCGCTGGCTTGCGACCATCTGGGGTGCGGTTTGTCGGGTTCGACATTGGCTTCAAATGCGTATTCGTTGGGGCCGATGGTATTCCAAAAAGTGGCGGGCTGTTTTTCGACAAATTCAATTTTAACGATCGACTTTGCGCCCTTAAAACCGTATTTCCACGGAATCACCTGCCGCAGGGGCGCCCCATTTTGCTTGGGTAGCCGCCGCCCGTACAGCCCTGTGGCAAAAAATGCTAAATCGTTGGCCATTTCCTCGATTCGCATACCTTCGGTGTAAGGCCAGGGATAAAATTGGGACATTAAACCGGGGCCGGGAGTGATTTTGGAATCGTAAAATGAGGTGAAGCGAACAAATTTAGCATTCGATTGCGGTTCGACATCAGCCATGAGTAATTTCATGGGAAATCCGACCCAAGGAACTACCATCGACCAGGCTTCTACGCAGCGAAATCGATAAACTCGTTCTTCGATGGGGAATTTTTTCTGGAGGTCGTCTATATCGTAGGTGCGGGGATTTTTGACTAAACCAGTTACTTCTACTTTCCAGTTTTCGGTTGGTAAAGCTTGGGCGGCTTGCCAAATAGATTTTGTGCCTCCGTATTCGTAAAAGTTGTTATATTTGGTAGCTAGGGCTTCGTCGGTAATTGCCCGATCGACTTTCGCAAAGGTAGGATTCCGGGTCAATCCAGCGTAGGCTTGGGTTGAGCCTTTATCCAGAGCAGTTTTTGAGCCTGTATTGCTTTGACAGCCTGTCAGTGGTAGCAGCGAAGCAGTGACGCCGGCGCCGATTAAATTGGTCATGAAACGGCGGCGGTTGAGAAAGGCTGTTTCTGAGGTAATTTGTGAGTTGGAAATTTCCCAAGGTTTGGGAACGCGAATTAAGGGCATAGTTCAGTTGACAGTTGACAGTTGACAGTTGACAGTTGACAGTTGACAGTTGACAGTTGACCGCTTGAGGGCTACCTCTCCATAAAAGGAAGAGGATTGAAACAGTGAATAATTTGGTTTTATTTCCCCCGTTTAGGAGGAGGCTTTAAACCATTATTCTTCGTAATAGTTAAAAGTTAGTAGTTAGTTTGGCGAAAGTTGCCAAGATTTCAATTTTTCAGTTGATTTGAAATTTGAAATTGACTCCCTTGCCGCAATTACTGGATCTACAATGACAGTATACCGTAATTCGTTGACAGCGAGTCCAGCCGAGCAATCAAGTTCGGTGCGATCGACTTATTCAACTAAATGAGCAGGAGTCCCGGGTTCTACTTCCAGGTGAGCGTGGGGAGGAATGCGCGTGAGTGAAGAGATCCGCCCCGAACCAAAACGATAGCTTTAGACGCCGGAAGGTGAGGGGCGGCCGACTCACTGTGTAAATTATTTTGCATCACTACTTGCATCTTCTGTGTTCACGAGATACAATCTTATCAGAGTTTGTGAAGAATAATGCCCCAAGTAATCACTGCCAAACTAAAGTTAAACTTGAACGCCGAACAAAAAGCTTTGGTATCGATGACTACTTTGGCTTATCGTGATGCCTTGAATTATACTTCACAAATTGCTTTTGATGCAGGCAAAACCAGTAATGGTCTTAGGTTGCAAAAAGCAGTCTATAACGAATTGCGATCTCGATTTGGACTCGGTGCTCAGATGGCTTGCAACGTACCAAGACAAGTGTCGGCAACCTACAAAACCCTCTGGACTAAAGTCAAGCAATCTAACGATGCTATTGCCAAAGGATACACCAAGAAACGATACAAAGGACTAGACAAAGTTCCTAAGTATGTTTCTAGAACCTGCACCTTGAACTATCAGCGTGACTACTCCTTTAAGGCCGAGCAACGTGTAAGTATTATCACCCTACAAGGTCGAGTTGTAGTTTCGTATGACGGCTATAACAAGCACTTGGCATTGATTGCCGGCGGTGCCAAGATTGGGGCGGCAAAGATTGTTTATCAGCGCTCTTCCAAGACTTACTATTTAATGGTGAGTATTGAAGTAGCAGCCCCGGAAATTGACCCATTGAAAATGACTAGAGTTTCTGGTGTAGATGTGGGGATGCGCTACCTTGCGGTAGAAACAGACTTGCAAAATAAGTCGAAGTTCTATTCAGGGAAAAATGCTAGGCATAAAGCTAACCGCTATCACAAGGCTAGACAAACTCTTCAGCGTAAAGGCACTCGCTCGGCAAAGCGCAGATTAATCGCTTTGTCAGGAAGAGAAAGACGGTTTATCGCTGACGTGAACCACCAAATTAGCAAGGAAATTGCTAAGCCTAACAGTTTGATCGGGCTGGAAAACTTGACCGGAATCCGGGAGAGAACCAAGTCTAAGTCTGGCAAAAAGGCGAGCAAAAAACAGCGGAAAGCTAATCGGAACAAAGCTAAATGGTCTTTTGCCGAATTGCATGGCTATATTGACTACAAAGCTAATCTGAATGGTTCTTTGGCTACTAAAGTGCCAGCGCATTATACTTCGCAAAGTTGTCCGAAATGCGGGCATACTTCGACAGATAATAGACCGAAGAAAGGACTATTGTTTCGTTGTGAATGTTGCGGACACGAGCTTCATGCTGACTTGGTAGGTGCGCGAAATATTGCCATGAGAACGTTGCTTGTTCGGCAAGACTGGACGAGTACGGGGAGCGTGTCAGCATCCCCTGATGTGTCGGGCTGTGAAACTAAAGCTGAGATTCTCCAGAGATTCTCGGAATTGCGGTGGAGCTCAGATACAAGCCCACATCTCGTGCGGTACTCCGCTTGATGCTGGGTAGTTGACATTATTTAATTTGTCCACAGGAAGCGGCACGCACCGCCCCGCTTTCCTCCCCCACTCCTCCCTTTAAATCGGACGGGGGTCTCCAGCGGCAAGACAAATGAGTTACTGCATAAATCCCAATTGCCAGAATCCCAAAAATCTCGATCGCGCGACAGCCTGCACAAATTGCGAGTCGAACTTGCTGCTCAAAGGGCGCTACCGAGTCTTTCACACCCTCGGTCAAAGTATCGCTTGCCGCACCTTCCTAGCAGCCGATGAAGACCAACCAGCGCAACCCCGCTGCGTCATTCAACAGTTCTGCGGCCCCATGCCGTCAATCGCCGACGGTCAAAACCAGTTCAACCGGACATTTTTGGGTTCTGCCTCAGTTCTCGACAAGTTGGGCAAACACCAGCAAATACCGAAACTGCTGGCATCTTTTGAAGTCGAAGGCTGCCAGTATTTAGTGCAAGAATACATTGAAGGGCGCAATTTAGCCGATCGGCTTTCGGAAAAAGGCGTTTTTAAAGAAATTCACATTTGGTATCTGCTGAGCGAGTTGTTACCAGTGCTGGAATTTGTCCACGAAAATCAACTGATTCACCGAGATATCAAACCGTCCAATATTGTTCACCGCAAATCTTCCCAAACGTCGGCAGCAATAGTCGGGAAAGAGCATCTGGATTCTTGGGAGGAGGAATCCGGGCTAGTTTTAGTCGATTTCGGCTCCGCAATTCCTGCCAACAGCGGGCCGCTGAAAACAGAAACAGTGACGGGTTCTGCCGAATACGCGGCGCCGGAACAAATTAAAGGTGAAGCAATTAAGAGCAGCGACATCTACAGTTTGGGCGTCACCTGCATTCACTTGTTAACGGGAATGTCGCCCTTTGATTTGTTTGACATCAAAGCCGACGCTTGGGCCTGGAGGGATTATTTGAAAGTACCAGTTTCGGCCAGACTCGGCCGCATCCTGGATAAAATGGTGGAGCGAGAACCATCAAAACGCTATCGATCGATCGAAGCAATTCTCACAGACATGAAATACGGCCCGACACCGATAGAGGTGATTGTCAGCAAACCCAAGTGGACTTTAGCTATGTGGGGGGGAGCCGCAGTTGCTCTGATTTCATTGGTGCTCGGTTCTCGCTTGCCATCTCCGGTATCGGAGGCTTTCACTTCCAATGAGCCTGTTTCTAGCATTCCCGACATTCGGTTCGACCCGCCCCCCATGCAGAATTTCAGCAGCGAGCCATCGCTGTCACACCCCGCAGTGCGGACTTTGACAGAGCAAGACAAAAATCCGGTGTGGGCGGTAGCAGTCACTCCCAACGGCCGCGTGATAGTTAGTGGCAACAACGATGGGACAATTCACCTGCTGCACAAGCGTCACGGTAAAGTGCTCAAGGTTTTGGCGGCACATTTGGGGCCCGTGTGGTCAGTGGCAGTGAGTCCCGATGGCAGGACGATCGCCAGCGGTGGCGCTGACGGTACGATTAAACTGTGGAATTTCTATTCTGGCCAGTTAATTCGGACATTGGACGGACACACAGACGGCGTGTTCTCGGTGGTGTTCAGTCCCGACGGCAAAGCCCTCGCCAGTGTAGGCAAAGATAATGCTTTGAAGTTGTGGCAAGTCGAAGGCGGGGCCGAGTTGCAAACACTCAAAGGGATAACCGACGAAGTGCATTCGGTAGCTTTCAGTGCCTATAAAGACACTTTGTTTGCTGGCAAAGGCGACGGTAGGATCGAGATGTGGAATTGGAAAACAGGGGCATTCCAAGCCACTCTGACTGGTCATGTTGATGCTGTTTCGGCGCTTACGATCAGCCCCGACGGTACAATTTTGGGCAGCGGCGGCTGGGACAATACCGTGAGGATTTGGGATATCACCACGGATCACGGGCCCGAACCGTCCGGTGAGGTGACTTTTGCCGGTCATACCGATCGAATTCAGTCTGTAGCTTTCAGTCCCGACGGGGCGACGCTAGCCAGCAGCGATTTGAGCGGAACTATCAAGCTGTGGGCGATGGATGGCGGGGAGCAAGGCACGCTGAAAGGTCATTCTACTTGGGTGGAATTGGCTTTTAATCCTCAGGACAAAACTCTGATCAGCGGCAGTTATGACGACACGATCAAGGTGTGGCAACTGTCTCCTTGATTGTGGCGATCGATTCTCGGTGCGATCGAATTAAATCAAGGTATGTAGTTGCGCTTAAGCGCTCTTTCTTAGCGCTTTTGAACAAATCGAAGAGCGAAGACAGCGCAACTACGTGCCTAAAAATCTACCTCAATAAAACCAAATTGCCGATCGCACTACCGCTTTCCTGCAATTCATGAGCGGCCGCAATCTCGTCTAAACCAAAGCGCCCAGCAATAACGTGTCGCAAAACTCCAGCTTTCAGACAAGTCGTAATATCTGCCGCCGCTTGTTGGTGCGCTGCTTTGTCCATAGCATAAACTAGGACGTAATGAACGGTAAGATTTTTGTAAATTAACGAGTACACAGGAATTTGAGGCGTTGCATTTGAATCAGAAGCATAGGTGGCGATCGTGCCGTTACGGGCGATCGCTTTGAGATTAATTTCCAGATTTCCGGCAAAATCAACTTCAATTATGCGATCGACCCCTTTACCGCCCGCAATTTCCTTAATCCGCGCCACCACATCTTCAGCTTTATAATTAACAATATAATCAGCTCCCGCAGTTTTAGCAATTTCTGCTTTTTCCGCAGAACTTACCGTCGAAATAACCGTCGCGCCACCCCATTTTGCCAATTGGATCGCATAATTACCAACAGCGCCCGCCCCGCCCGCAACCAATACAATTTTCCCAGTAACAGCACCATCTTTAAAAACACAATGGTGTGCAGTCATAGCCGGAACTCCCAAACAAGCACCCGCTGCAAAATCTGTATTTTCCGGTAGAAAAACCGCTTGTTCGCTGGGAACAACAACATACTCCGCCGCCGTACCAAACTGGCGGGGCAAAGTGGCTTCATAAATCCAAACACGTTCCCCAATTCGAGACTGTGGCACGCCTTCTCCTGCTGCTTCAATTATGCCCGCACCGTCGTTGTGGGGAATGACTCGCGGGTATCGCATTGTGAGTCCGCCCCAACCGCTGCGCTGCTTAACATCGGATGGGTTAATTCCGGATGCGCGTACTTTAACCAGCACATCATTTGCGCCCAATTCTGGAACATCGATTTCGCCAATTTTGAGGACATCTTTCGCGTTGCCGAGTTGTTCGTAGTAAGCAGCTTTCACGGTTTTTTTCTCCTGATGTTTTCAATCTCGATCGCTCCGCCCCGCGTTACTTTATCACAAATAATTGCTTTAAAGCCGGAACCTTTTTTGGAAGAAATAAAAAAAAATATTCATTACTCCAATCCTCTTCCTTCCTTTGTCAAGTGCTGTCAACTGTCAACTGTCAACTGTCAACTGAATCAAGCACTTCCGCCGTTAACGCGGATATTTTGTCCGGTAATCCATCGGGCTTCTTCACTGCACACAAACGCCGTCACATCGGCAATATCTTCAACTTTTCCGAGTCTTCCGAAAGCAGTCATTTGCGTAAATCTTTGAATTTGTTCGGGGGTTTTGCCGACAGTGAAAAGTTCTGTATCCGTGGGGCCCGGAGAAATGACATTGACTGTAATTTGCCGATCGCCCAATTCCTTCGCCAGCGATCGAGTTAGCTGTTCCACCGCGCCTTTTGTCGCCACGTAAGCCCCGTAAGTTGGCATCATTATCGCCGTTGTCGAACTAGAAAAGTTGACAATTCTGCCTCCATCTGCCATGCGTTTAGCAGCTTCTTGACAAGCAAAAAATGTGCCTTTGACGTTAACTGCAAACAGATTATCAAACTCTGCTTCGGTAACTTCTGCTACAGGTTTGTAAAGAATTACTCCCGCATTGTTGACTAAAATATCGATTTGTGAATAGGTTTCGAGAGTGCGATCGAACAAATCGCGAATTTCTGCGGTTTTGCTGACATCGGCTTGTACGGCTAATGCTGTGCCGCCTGAGAGTGCGATCGCGGATACAACCTCTTGAGCGGCTTCTGTTCCTCTGGCGTAGTTGACGACAACCGATGCGCCTTCTTGGGATAATCGGAGGGCGATCGCGCGTCCAATTCCCCGCGATGCACCAGTCACAATTGCAACCTTTCCTGCTAGTGATGCCATGAGATTTACTCCCCAATTAGCGTTGATGCTGCTTCTAAACAATCATACTATTTTTTTAGGAAGCCGATACAGACTGACCTCAGAAATCGGGTTTCTGCGGAGATTTCTCGTAACTCAATTCAAAATTCGTAGAAACCGGGTTTCTAGCCCCCATGCGTAGTTTCAGATTCAGGTACAGAAACAAATTTAAAATCTCAAACAGTCAGAATATCTGTAGGAATTGCACTTGCTAGCCAACACCTGTGGTAAAGTAAACTCGGCTGTTAAACTAAAAATATATGACCGTAAATTCCGAGTTAACAGAGCAGTATTTGTCAGCGGGCGAGAAACTCCAGCAATCAGGAAAATTTGAGGAGGCGATCGCCCAATACCAAAAAATACTAGCACTCGAACCGGATGTGGCGGTGGCACGCAGCAAGATAGCCGAAGTTTATTATACGCAACAGAGATATGTAGAGGCGATCGCCCAGTGCTACCAAACCCTGCGCCAGCAACCCAATTTCGCCCCCGCCTACAAAACTCTCGGGAATATCCTGCAAGCCCAAGGGAAGACAGACGCAGCGGTGCGGGCGTACTCAAAGGCGATCGAATGCGAGCCTAGATTTGTCGCAGCCTATGTTAACTTAGGCAGTATGTGTTACAAACAAGGCTTGCTGGATGAAGCGATAACATACTACCAAAAGGCGATCGCCATGCAGCCAGACTTAGCAGCCGCTTACTGGAACTTAGGCAAAGTATTAGAACAGCAAGGGCGAACCAATGAAGGTTTAATTTATCAACAAAAAGCTTTAAACTTACAGCCAAATTTAGAAAAACCAGGCACATAAATCAATAGCCAAAAACGAGCAACAAAACAACTTCTAAATCTCTCTTTTCTCTGACTCTGCGCCCTCTGCGCCCTCTGCGGTTAAAAAGCATTCTCTTTATTATAAAAATTATAAAATAAGATTGTTCAAGCAAAATTTCAGTAGATATACCAGGACAAACAATATGGATTTAGACACAAAAAATCAAGACCAACAGCACCCGCAATACAAACGCGATCGAGCCACAGTCGATAGTTTATTAGGCAAAGAACCAACCGACAACAATTTATCAGAATTAGCAAGATTAATCATTCGCTATAAAGGATTTCCCGGCGCTAGAGATATCCAAGCAGACTTAAAAAAAGCCCTGCAACAATGGAATCATACCGAAGAAACTCTGTACGAACAAACCCGCAAAATTCACGCTAATGGTGAAGTTTACAGGAAACAAAAAAGCGATCAAGAAGATTGGGCTTAATACAGTCTTCAACCCGCGGAGGCGGGTTTTGTTTGTGTAGACGCGGTTTCAACCGCCGTCTTATCTTAGTCTAGATCCCCCTAAATCCCCCTTAAAAAGGGGGACTTTGAGTGCTTCTTGTCCCCCCCGACCTAAGGGGGGCTAGGGGGGATCGGGTCTAGTCACAAAACAGCAGTTTATGACTGCGTTTGACGTTTGTTTGGCACCAACGAACATTGTTGTGTCCCGACAAAATCCCTCTAAACCATCTCAGCCGAAACAGGCATTGCAGGCTGCGGCTGGAACTGGAACAGCGAATAAACCACGTTGCGGCGGATATCCGTCATCATGTCCAAAAACAGCTCGTAACCTTCCGTTTTGTACTCGATCAGCGGGTCTTTTTGTCCGTAACCGCGCAATCCCACAGACTCGCGCAAAGCATCCATTTGCTGCAAGTGTTCCCGCCACAAAGTATCAATTTGCTGCAAGATAAAGAACCGTTCCGCATCTCGCATCAAATCGGCACGGATGGCATTAACTTCCGCTTCCTTCATGTCGTAAGCATTGCGGACTTGTTCGTGGAGGAAAGTTTTGATTTCCTCAACTGACAAATCTTCTAATTGATCCGGAGTCATGTCAGCTAACAGATAAACAAATTCCTTCACCTTGCTGACAAGTTTGTCGAGTTCCCATTCTTCCGAAGGCAAATCGGGATTGATGTATGCTCCCACGATGTCGTCCATCGTTTGTTCGGCATACTTGATTACCTGTTCCTTCGAGTCCAAACCTTCCAAGACTCGGCGGCGTTCCGCATAGATGGCTCGACGCTGATTGTTCATCACTTCGTCGTATTCAAACACCTGTTTGCGGATGTCGTAATAGTAGGTTTCGACTTTTTTCTGAGCGCCTTCGAGCGATCGAGTCAGCATTCCAGATTCGATCGGCATATCCGCCTCAACACCGAACATATTCATCAAAGTACCCACCCGTTCGCCGCCGAAAATCCGCAGCAAATTGTCTTCCAAACTCAAGAAAAACCGCGTAGAACCGGGGTCTCCTTGGCGTCCAGCGCGGCCGCGCAACTGATTGTCAATCCGGCGCGATTCGTGGCGTTCAGTACCGATAACGTGCAAGCCACCCAACTGCACAACTTCATCGTGTTCGGTGCTGGTAAAAGCATCGTATTCGCTGCGAGTACGATTGTAAGCTTCCCGCAATTTTTGAATTACGATGTCTTTGGTCGGCGCTTTTTCCGAGGCTACAGCCACGATATCATCGGCTTGCAATTCCGAGAGCGATCGCTCCCCGTACTCCTTCACCGCCAATTCCACAGCCGCCTTGAGCATTTGCTCAGCAGTTTTCGATAGCTGCGTCGGGAAAATCTGCGCCGAAGCTTTCCAAGACTTGACTTTTTTAGCAGTTTGACCAAAACCTTGAGCTGCGGGGCGGGCGCCCATACCGGGCGCTTGTACCAGCGAAAACCCGTCTTCATCATCGGGGCGCACGATCCGGGGCATCAAATACTCGCGCAACTTCAGGCGTCCCATGTACTCAGAATTACCGCCCAGAATGATGTCGGTACCCCGTCCGGCCATGTTTGTGGCGATCGTCACAGCGCCTTTGCGTCCGGCTTGAGCGATAATTTCCGACTCCCGTTCCACATTTTCCGGTTTCGCATTCAGCAAATTGTGAGGAATCTTGAGTTCCCGAAGCAGCCGCGACAGCAACTCGGATTTTTCCACACTGGTAGTACCCACCAGCACCGGTCTACCGATTTCGTGCATTTCGGCGCATTCTTGGGCGATCGCCTTCCACTTGCCGGCCTCTGCCTTGTAAACCATATCCGAAAGGTCGCCACGGCTGGGAATCCGGTTAGTCGGAATCAGCGTCACTTCCAGACTGTAAATCTTCTCAAACTCGGTTTCCTCAGTCTTCGCCGTCCCAGTCATCCCCGACAGCTTCGGATACAGCAAAAAGAAATTTTGATAAGTAATCGTCGCCAGCGTCTGAGTTTCTGGCTGAATTTCCGCGTGTTCTTTGGCTTCGATGGCTTGGTGCAAACCGTCACTCCAGCGCCGTCCCGGCATCACCCGCCCTGTAAACTCATCGACAATCACCACTTCGCGATCGAGATTGACGATGTAGTTAATATCCTTAATAAACAATTCCTTCGCCTTAATCGCATTAAAAATGTAATGCGCCCAAGGGTCAGCCGGATCGTATAAGTCCTTCACTCCCAACAAATCCTCAGCTTCGCCAAACCCTTCATCGGTCAACAGCACATTCCGCGCCTTTTCGTCAACCTCGTAGTGTTCCTCATTTTCCTTTCTCAGGGAAGCAGCCACCTCAGCCGCCCGGATGTACTTCTCGCTGGGGCGTTCCACCTGACCCGAAATAATTAGAGGTGTTCTGGCCTCATCAATCAGCACCGAGTCAACCTCGTCAATCACGCAGAAATTAAAAGGACGCTGCACCACATCTTCCATGACAGTAGCCATGTTATCGCGCAAATAGTCAAAGCCCACTTCGCTGTTGGTGGCGTAGGTAATATCGCAGTTATAATTTTTCTTGCGTTCCACCTGATCCATGCCCTGCTGGATCAGTCCCACAGTCAATCCCAGGAAGCGGTGCACCTGCCCCATCCATTCCGCGTCCCGCCGTGCGAGATAATCGTTGACGGTGATGATGTGCACGCCTTTACCGTTGAGGGCGTTGAGGTAAGCCGGCAGCGTCGCTACTAGAGTTTTGCCTTCACCGGTTTTCATTTCGGCAATTTGGCCTTTGTGCAGGATGATGCCGCCGAGGAGTTGGACATCAAAGTGGCGCATTCCCAAAACTCGCTGTCCCGCTTCCCGCACCACTGCAAAAGCTTCGGGCAAGATTTCATCGAGGATTTCTTTCTCTTCGTTGAGAGATTTAGCTTTGGCCAGACGTTCTTTAAACTCCGCTGTTTTGCCTCTGAGGTCGTCGTCTGAGAGGGCGCGTAAGTCTTCTTCCAAGATATTGATATCAGCTACCCAAGGCTGAAATTTTCTCAGTTTGCGAGCGTTGGGGTCGCCGAGTAGATTTTTAAACATGGCAGGAGAGGCAGATTTTTAATAATTTAGCTAGTAGCTTGCAGAATTAGGGGCTGTAGTGTCAGCCACAACGTTTACCTTCCCCGATTGTAGCAACCATTTGCCGTCCTAGGCGGTCGAAGGCGCCCTTGGGGGCGATTTGGGATTTGGGATTTGGGATTTGGGATTTGGGATTTGGGATTGAAGAAGTGACTTCTCTTGTCCCTTGCTGATTCAGCAAATCATTTCCACAAACTATTGAGTAAGGGCGTTATGCGGGCAGTTTGTGGATTAGGTGTATAGCCCGAAGGCGGATGAGGAGATTTTAGAGCAACGGGAAGTCATTGTAATTATGTCCTTCTGAATCCTTCGCAAGGCTCAGGACTGCGAAGAATCGAGCGAGATTCTTCCCGGAGTTTACTTGCAGAACCCTTCACTCCGTTCTGCAAGTAAACTCCGGGTCGGGATCGGAATGACAGACAATAGATGCGTAAGTCCTGTACTCAACAAAACGGTTACTCAGTTTTACTGACGAACTTATAAGCTTGATAACCTCCGTAGGTTAAAAGTGCCCCTGCTGCCACAATTCCTGCAACTGGGAGAGTCACAGGAGCAGCCACAATAGTTGTTGCTGTCGTTGTCAAGCCCAACCAACCTGCGACACCAGCAGCAGGCACTGTTGCAGTAGTGGCTATAGGTACAGTGGCAATTGTAATTGAACCCAATGACGAACCACCAAGTGCAGCGATTCCAGCGATCAACTCGTTTTTCATTTCTCTAACTATTGTGATAATTGTATATTTTATCTCATAATTTACCGCATATTTTTTTTTCTGTCAATATCGAATCAAAAAAAAAATTAGGATTTTCCAGTGTCTATACCGGGCTGCAACGCAGGATTTTAAAAAATTGATAATCTCAACTATCCTTAAATTTAGGAGACACTTCAAACGCTAATTGTGACCCATAAAAACAAACATCAAACTCAGTAAAAAAATTAGTTCGCCCTAAAAGAATGGGAATATTATTCACCCTACTCCAGGCAAAAACTAACTGAACTGGATCAAAGTCCCCTATTTTTGCCAAGACTAATAACCCTTTCGTTTCAGCACTCGCTAAATTTCCCGCTAAAGTAACAGAAAATCTTTGCTCTTCCCAAATTGCCCCTAATTGCACCCCAACATTATAGGGCAAAACATTTACGCTAGCTCCTGTATCCAGTAAACCCATAACCTCAACAGAACGATTTTGATAAGTTAGTGTTAAAGGCAGATACGGAACATCAGCTAAAACACCTGACTCATCTCGTTTAGGTTGAAAAGAATATCGCCTACCATTAAACATTTTGAGTTTGTTTTTGTTCTGTTTCTAGTAACTGCATTAATTGCTCTGCTGCACTATTAGAAGTATGCACGGAATACATAATTTCAGCAGATTCATTGCCCATGACAATTCCTTCTTCTTTCGCCAATTCTGCTATTAAAAACAGCATTATTTGAAATTTATCAGTGCGGGACAATTGCTGAAGTTGGGCTAATAATTCAAGATTTGACATAAAACGCCATTGAATTCGTTTTTCCATTTTATCACACCCTTGAGATTTAAACTACTCCACAACAGCAGTGTGAATCCCTAATTCCTGAACAGGCAAGATGCCTGTTCCACAAAGAATGAATTTGATTGTGGAACAGGCATCTTGCCTGTTCTTGAGAATGGTGTAAGATGTGAGATTAACCCTACTCTTCAACAGGCCTGGGGACTTCGTAAGTCAAAAAGTCATAGGCCATTTTCGTATTTGGAAAAATTGCCTGGGCTTCTTTGAGCAAGTCATCCAGGACGATCGCATTTCCGGGAGCATAGCGCGGGCTAAAATGCGTCATGATCAACTGTTTCGCCCCAGCGAGCAAAGCTACTTGAGCCGCCATCGTCGAAGTTGAATGCAGGCGATCGAACGCCATTTGAGCATCTTGATGGGCAAAAGTCGCTTCATGCACTAACAAATCGGCATCCTTTGCTAAGTCCACCGCGCTGTCACAAAAAACCGTGTCTGTACAGTAAACAAACTTCCGCCCGACTTGATCCGGGCCGCAAAAATCACTACCTTTAAACTGTCGCCCGTCCGATAATTTTACCGTCTTTCCTTGTTTTAATTCACCGTAAACTGGCCCCGACGGAATACCCACAGCCTTCGCTTTTTCTACATCGAAATGTCCCGGACGGTCTTTCTCAGTTACTCGATAACCAAAAGCAGTAACTCGATGCTTTAAAGGAGCGCAGCTAACAATATATTCGTCATCTTCATAGACAACTCCCTCGTGACTTTTGTGCACCTTCACCGGGTAAGAAAAATGAGTTTGAGAATAGCGAACGCCAGCTTGCAAATATTCTTCAAGTCCCGGAGGCCCGTAAAGATCGATGCGCTTGACATTCCCCGCCAAACCGCAGCTAGCCAGCAAACCCATTAAGCCGAAAATGTGGTCGCCGTGCAGGTGAGTGATGAAAATCCGGCTCAGTTGGCTGACTTTTAGCTCGCTACGGAGGAATTGGTGCTGGGTTCCTTCGCCGCAGTCAAACAGCCAGAGTTCCGCTCGCTGGGGCAAGCGCAGGGCGATGCTGGATACGTTGCGCGATCGCGTGGGGACGCCAGAGCTAGTTCCGAGAAATGTAATCTGCAAGAGTTAAATCACCTCAATTAAATGTTAAAAAATATGTTACAAATATCCAGGTGCGGCGAATCCGACATAAAGGAAATATTCGCAGGCAGGAACCGGGATAAATCGCTGTTCCTGCGAGCATCTAGTCGTTCCAATCATTGCGGCGCACAAAGTGCCAAACCTAATTCTAACGTTTTCTTTCTGTCGTTCTCCTTCCTTTTTCCCGAACCTTCCCCAATTCTTAAAAATTCTCAAACTCATACAGCACAGGAGGAAAATTTTCAAATGCAGTCAGGAGTGTTCTTTACTTCCGTTCTTTCGACATTAAAAAAACGCTACTTTTGGATTTCGCTGTTGTTTTGGCTGGTAATGGTAGCCCCAGCACAGGCGGCGCTGATTTTGCGAGTTGCGGTACAAGACGGGACGAGTCAGATCAAAGTCGGCAGTTCTACTAAGGCTGCAATCCGCGACAGCAGCGGGCGCAATTTGGGGGAACTGCCCGCCAACAGTTCTCAGTCAGCTCAATTTCGATCGGGAACTGTGGCAATTGGCCGCTGGGCTGCCAATCAAATTTGGATCGAGCCGACCGGAAACGGTTATGTTTGGATTGGCGATCGATGGTATCGGGGACGCACGCTTCTAGTTCCCGAAAAAGGAGCCTTGACCGCCGTCAACTACGTCGATATCGAACAGTATCTCTACAGCGTTCTCGGCGCCGAAATGAGTGGCAATTGGCCTCAAGAGGCTTTGAAAGCCCAAGCAGTCGCCGCCCGTTCCTACGCTCTCCACAAGCGCCTCAAAAGCGAAACCGACCTTTACGATGTGGACGACACTCAGTCTTCCCAGGTTTACAAAGGATTGCAAACAGAATCTTCGGGTACTTATGCCGCAGTCGATGCCACCGCTGGTCAAGTTCTCACCTACAACGGTCAGATTATTTTAGCTGTTTTCCACTCTGCCTCTGGCGGACATACGGAAAATGTCGAGGATGTTTGGACGGAACCCCTGCCTTATTTGCGGGCTGTTCCTGACTTCGACCAAGGGGCGCCGGTTTACCAATGGAAAGAAAATTTTTCCCGCGCTCAAATCAGCAGCAAGATTTCTGGTGTGGGTAATGTAATCTCGATGAAGCCAGAACGTACTACCGCTTACGGCAGCGTTTTGTCCATGAAAGTAGTCGGGGATGGCGGTTCTAGGGTGATGACTGGCGCGGATTTGCGTCGGGTTCTAAATTTAAGGAGTACCCGCTTTACTGTGATTCCTCAGTACGGCGGGATTTTTAGCGGCCAAAATAGGGGGAAGCCTCCTACGGGTTTTCAAGTTGCTGGCAAAGGTTTCGGTCACGCTGTGGGCATGAGTCAGTGGGGGGCTTACAATTTGGCTAGGCAGGGATACGGCTACCAGCAGATTTTGTTGCACTATTACCGGGGTGCTGCTTTGGCTAGAATTGCTGTGCAGTAACTGTTGGGAATGGGGGATGGGGCATGGGGCATGGGGCATGGGGCATGGGGCATGGGGCATTGGTAAGAAATAACAAATAACCAATAACAAGTAATAACGAATAACTAACTAACTGTCCACTGCCAACTGCCAACTGCCAACTGACTACTGACTAACTAAATTAAGGATTGCTATGCAAAAGTGGGAGTATTTATTTGTGGATGCGAATATGTATCCTTTTGGAAATAAGCTAATTAGTTTATATGTAAATGGTGAGGAGCTGCGAGATTGGAAACAAGGCTCGCTACATCTATTTGTCAATCAATTGGGGGAGGATGGGTGGGAACTTGTGGCTCTGCGACATGACTCGAAATACGACCAAAATTGTTTGATTTTTAAACGCCCTAAGATTGTTAAAAAGATGAGAAAAACAACAGATTCTAGTATTCAAAATAAATGATTTTGGCGTTGTTTAATCAGGGGATGAAAATGGGTAACTTGAAAATTCAGCTATATTGACTGACTGGTTTGTTTCATTTTTTCACATTGAGTCGTTCATACTGTTGCAGCAGCAACGCCAATAGAAGGTATGTAGTTGCACTTGGGCGCTCTTTCCTAATATAAGCTAAGAGCGCTGAAGCGCAACTACGTACCTAAGATCAATTCTCAGAAGACTTCTCGTCTCCGGCGGTTAGAAACCGCGACTACAAAAACAAAGTCCACCTCCGTGGACTAAGAAAAAATCTGTGTGCTGCATTCCTGATTCTTCGGGTTATAAATTAATTGTCCGATCGCCCAATTCGCCGCTGCCATTCAGCATCTATTTTTGCTGACTGTTCTAGTTCTTGTTGAGTTAATTCGCTTTCTGTGGTATAAGCTAAGTCTTCTCCACTCAGAACGTTTTCGCCTGCAAATTCCTGGGCGTAGGCCAGTTTTTGCTGCAAGTTGGCATCGGGTTGGTTTAATAACATGGCTCGCTGCTGCCGATCGTGATTCCGAGCTTCTATCCTGCTATTTTTCCACTGAATCCAGAAGTACCTGATTAAGGGAATTGTCAGAAATCCGACGCCGTAAATCAGCAGCAGTGGATAAATACCGCTGACGAAGCCGATGAATCCACCTGCGATCGCACTTTTCGTTAATAAATTCCCCAAAACCAGCGCACCGACAAGATTGACGGCTCCTAAACCTGCTGCGAGCATGATTTGGCCGGAGTCGGCGTGACTGAAACGCCACAGCATTTCTCGCAAATAAGTTCCTGTTGGTTGAGGATTTTGCAGGAGGGCTGTGGTTTGCAATTGCGGAAAATGATAGATGATTTGCCCTTCGGGACTGACTTCGGGGCGGCCGTCAAAACGGGCCAGGGCTGGTAACATATATTCTTCGTATTCTCGGGCGTATCCCTGTCCGAGATTGTCGAGATAGGGCGCAATTTGTTCGGCTGCGACTGCGCCTCGGTTGTTGCGAATTGCGGTGGCTATATCGCTCCACTTGCGCTCTTCTAGATTTTTATTGGGATTCCCGTCTCCAAATATAAATGAGAAAACTGCTTCCAGAAAACTCATCTGGGGTTTTTGACCGCGATCGCGCGATCGCTGCTGGTAGTATGGTTCATCATGGTTCCAGTAAAAGATCCAGATTAAGTCGTTCCAGAAGTAGGGAAAAAAGAAAAAGCCTCCGCCGCCACCTCCACTTTCGCCTCCGCTTCCGCCTCCTCCACCGTTATTGTCGCTGTTCATGCTGGAGAGTAAAAGCGTAATAGCAACAACAATTAAAAGGATGGAAGCTACCAGCACTAAGCCAAAAGATATTCTAATCAAGTAAAATAGAACTCGCCAGATTTTTTGCCACCATTCCTGCAACTGCAAGCGCAAGAATTTGTTTCGCAAAATATCTCGAAAGTTGTTGGGAAATATGTAGGCAATGTCGCCGGATTCTGCTACTTGCAGGTTGCCGCCTGCTTCGGAGGCCAGCGTTAACAGTTCTCGCTGGGCAAAATTGACATCTAGTCCAGCTTTTGCCGCCACGTCTCCAACCGTAACGCGGTAGCCAAGTTGCTCGACGGCTTGCATAATCCCGGGATTTGGAGCCATGTGTTTCTCTTTGTGAAAATTACGCGGTTATTTTTAATTATAGGTTGCGGGCATTAAAGCTGGTTTAGACCTGGAGAATTTAGGCTTTTTTTGTGGCTGACCTTGATTTTGGGGCAAAACATTGCTACTTTTGGCATGGTTCAAAAATGGCAGTTTTAAGGTAGCACTGCACGGCAAATTCTGCCATCATTAAAGGTACATCAAAGCTGATAGCGATTGCTGTCAGCTTTGGGTCGAGAATACCGGCGATCGCCAGTAATTCGTCGCGTCGATCAATTGAAAACATCTACTTGATTCTCATTTGTTTCTGAGTGGTATTTGTATTCTTGGATCAGAGTCAAAATTGAACTAGATACAGGGGGTGTCGGAATATAACCACCTGCGACGAATGCCATCTTAATAAAAAATATCAGCTTGCATAATTAAATTAGTGAATAGTGAGTAGTGGATAGTGGATAGTGAATTAGATTGTTTCTAAGAACTCAAACAAATAGTTTTCATCTTTTAAGTTAAGAAAATTTTCTTTACCATTGAGAACATCTTCATAAGTCATTTTATCCAATTCATCTTTGCTCAGGTTGAGATCGATATCAGGCTTTCCTTTCATAACTATGCCTAAGCCAAAATCGCAATCCAACACAAAGACTCGCAAATCTTTGCGATTACTTCTTAGATAACAAATCGTTTTCCAGACATCACCACACCAGTTGCCATCCCATCCAGGTAAATTCATGTCGATCGCAGCTTGCAGAGACTGAGCTGGACAGGCTGCGAGGACATGGGGTGGTTTGCAATCATGCATGACTATTACGCCATTTTCATTGAGGTTGTCCAAGGTATTCAGGACATCTTGCAATGATTGTTCGTAGGTATGCAATCCATCGATAAATGCTACATCAAACCGTTCGATCGGATTGGCACTTGCAAAAAAAGCATCGCTAGTGGCGTCTATATATTCCGCTGTTGCATTACATAGATTTTTACTAGCCCATTCCAATTTACGTTCTTCAGAAAATGCAAAACTAGGATCTACTCCCACCTTTTGAGCGATCTCGATCGGGAAAAAACTATCGCCATTATTTACGCCGATTTCTAAATACCTCAGGGCTTTTTTCTTGTCGATTATTTTTTGAATTACATCGGTTCTGAGCATTTCGGTTTCCTGAGATAATAGACAACAATTTGAAACCTAACTATTTAGGCTGACTGTTTACTATAACATATCTCACGCATTGCCCCACGTATTTTTGTTACTGCTGTTGGGGGAAGGGGGAAGGGGAAGGGGGAAGGGGTAAAGAGTACAGGACTTACGCAAAGAATCTATCTGTAGGGTGCGTTACCTCTGGTAACCGATCGCCAACGCTACTAATAGTGTGGGTGCGTACTTTGTCTTTGCCAATATCACGATCGCTATTTTCTGGCGAGCATCAAGCGGTAAACTGGCTGCGACTGATTGGCTCGGACTCATTCTTGTAGATTATACCCAGGTTTTTCCTAAGTTCCCTCTGAAACCATCATAAGTTCCGCGCAGACAAGCCCAAATTTTCAATCTTCTTGATAAGTTTTCTAATAGCAAGATTTTAATAACTAAATTAATCATAATTTTAATTCTATGAATACTAAACATAATCAATAGTTTGTTCTCCATAGCGAGACTAAGTTCGACAAAGGTGTTATTCCTGCATCGGTAGTAGTAACGCAACGGAGAACAATTCAATCGCATTATTTTTATTTTAGGATAAAATAAATTAACTTCTTGAGTCTCTCCAAATCGTTGTTTTAGAACAATATTTCTATTGACAAATATAGAATAATTTTGTTTCTTTAATTTTAGACAATATTCCCAATCAACTGCTTCAATAAATAAATTTTCATTAGGAAAGGGAGTATTGTAAGCGGCTTGAATGGAAATAAGAGAACCTGCTGTAATAACGGCATCACATTTATAAATTTCAGGGATTTGATCGTTTATAAGAAATTGTTTTAGTTGATACTTATCTAAGATCATTCCATTCCATTGTTGTCCTGTGACTCTATCAACAGGAAGTGGAGCAATAATTCCAATTTTTTGATGAGCTTCTTTGAGATTATCATAGGTTTCAATTAATCTTTTTAAAGCATCTGGTGAAGGTTCAGTATCTTGATCGAAAGTCCAAATAAAATCAAATTCATTTTTAATAGACCATTCAATACCCACTCGTAAACCGCCAGAAATGCCGATGTTTTGGGGATAAGATTTGACGATAATAGATTCGTCTAATTCTTCAGGAGACAACAAAACATGAGGCGAGTTATCGACTATTAAGATTTTCTCGATCGAATAAGTTTGACACTTAAGAGAAGCGATACACCGCTCAAGGGCAGTTTTATCTGAATAGGCAGTGATATAAGCAACAATACGATACGACATTACCTAATTAATACTTCCAACTTATTTTTACTACAAATGAATACAATTACCCCGACTGCTTAGTCCTGCTTGAAAAATTAACATTTTTTACGCTGGAATAGTCTGACATTACCATGCTAATTAGCAATTGTCAACAACTGTCTCAAATTGTTGTTGGAGCTGAAAAATATCTCCATGACAAGGAGTATCAGGCAGGACTTCTTTCTGACCTGCTCTCAATCCCGTCCCGACATCAGCAATGGTGAAATCTGGCTGAAACCCCTGCGCCATCGCATCTAGCAAATGCCAACCCCAAGACTGATTGGCTCGGACTCATGCTTTGGGGGGCGAATTAGGACTAAGGCGACAGCCTTCACCTTACACCGATCGCTCGCAAACTGTTACCCTCAATTGAACCGTACCCTACTTTTTTCCCAAAAGCTTTTCAGTGTTGGCTGAACTTTGAAAACTTAATAAAAGTTTAAATATGTAAAAAAAATATGTTTTTTTTGCAAGTCTTGCAATAGTTATCTACAATAGATAGGACTTGCGCGTGTTGTCAAGTTTGTCCTTGTGTCTCACAAGTCTTTTTCGCATTCTCAGCACAACTCTAAACTAAAATTGTTGTGCAAGTATTCATAGGAAAACTTTACCCGCTAATTTTTGAGATTAGCCACTAACGAAAAGAATCGCATATGCCAAGAACTCAACGCAACGATAACTTTATTGACAAAAGTTTCACGGTAATGGCTGATATCATCCTGAAGATTATGCCCGCGAAAAAGAAGGCGAAGGAAGCTTTTGCTTATTATCGGGATGGTATGTCGGCTCAAGCTGATGGCGAATATGCTGAAGCGCTGGACAATTATACTGAAGCGCTGAAGCTGGAAGAAGATCCTTACGATCGCAGTTATGTATTGTACAATATGGGTCTGATCCATACTAGCAACGGCGAACACGATAAAGCTTTGGAGTATTACAGCGAAGCGCTTGAACTGAATCCCAGAATGCCGCAAGCGCTGAACAATATTGCTGTGATTTACCACTATCAAGGGGAAAGGGAAAAGGAAGCTGGCAATGTTGAAGGGGCGGAAGGGCTGTTTGATAAAGCTGCGGATTACTGGAAGGAGGCTATTCGTTTGGCGCCGAACAATTACATTGAGGTGCAGAATTGGCTGAAGACGACAGGGCGATCGCAAATTGATGTGTATTTTTAACTATGATGGGAATGGGGAATAGGGAATGGGGAATAGGGAATGGGGCATCGGGCATAGTTAATAGTTAGTAGTTAATAGTTAGTAGTTTCTCTAATAACAAATAACAAATAACAAATAACACATAACTTGTTTGGCCTCTTTGCCCCATGCCCCATGCCCCATGCCCCATGCCCTATGCCCTATGCCCTATGCCCAATTCCCAATTCCCAATTCCCAATTTTTATGATTGACAAAGAAGAAGTTCGGAAAGTAGCGAATTTAGCCCGATTGGAATTAACGCCGGAAGAAGAAGAGCAGTTTACTGGTCAACTGAACGGTATTTTGGATTATTTTGAGCAGTTGAGCGAACTGGATACGAGTAAGGTAAAACCGACAACTCGGGCGATCGATGTTAGCAATGTTATGCGATCGGACGATTTGCAACCGTTTGCTAACGGCGAGAGTATTTTGGCGGGTGCTCCCGATCGCGATGGGGAGTTTTTTAAAGTGCCTAAGATTA
The DNA here is from genome assembly GCF_020738035.1 of Microcoleus sp. PH2017_28_MFU_U_A. Classification (NCBI taxonomy): domain Bacteria; kingdom Bacillati; phylum Cyanobacteriota; class Cyanophyceae; order Oscillatoriales; family Microcoleaceae; genus Microcoleus; species Microcoleus sp. PH2017_28_MFU_U_A. Next base: position 18,524 of record NZ_JAEQCX010000025.1, on the reverse strand, counting down.
TGTAGAATTTCCGCTGTGTACCTGACTCGATCGCCCTAACCCCCCTTAATCAGCAGGGTGGTTTTATTGTCGTCAGACAAATTAGGTACGTAGTTGCGCTTCAGCGCTCTTTATAATATTAGGAAAGAGGGCTGAAGCCCAACAACGTACCTAAGGGTGCTTGTGGCGTACCTTACGATCGCACTAAATTCTCACTCCAAAAGATGCGGCCAATTCCCGTTCTGGCTGCATACCAACTGTCGGCGGCATCGATCGACTTGCAACCTGCTCGATTAGTTGTAATTGCTGCGGTAACATATTAGCTAAACTGTAGCGTTCTAGGGCGGTTTGACGGGCCTTGACCCGAATTTCTGCCATGCGGGTAGGATGGTCTAAAACTTCGTCAATGCGATCGGCTACTTGTTTCGGCGAGAAGTAATCGACGATTAAACCGTTTTCTCCATCGCGGATAACTTCTCTCACCGGGCCCGTATCGGAACCGATTACTAAACATCCTGCCGATAGAGATTCAATCATCGACCAAGATAGCACGAAAGGTCTGGTTAAATAAACGTGTACGTCGGATGCTTGAATTACTTTTAAATACAGTCCGTAAGGTAGCGGCCCGACAAAGTGTACTCGCGACATATCTAGCGGCACTTTTTTGAGCATATGGTCTTTGTAAGACTCGCCATTTGGTAAAGAACGGCCGTAACAAACTCTGTCTGAACCAACAATTACAACGTGACAGTTGGGGCGGCGTTCTTGCACGTAGGCGATCGACTCAATGAACTCTGGAAAACCACGGTAAGGTTCCATTCCCCGCGATACGTAGGTGACAATTTCATCAACGCCGGACAAATCTAAGTTCGGTAAAATTAGTTTAGCACCGGGATCTGGTTTAAAATAATCGGTGTCTACGCCGTCGTGGAGTACGGATAATTTTTGTTGTAATTCTGGCGGAAATTGCGATCGCTGCCAATAAGTCGGCGACAAACCCCAATCGCAAGAATATAAATCGATCAGAATCGGCGCATTTTTGATTCTAATTCTCGCCATATCGTCAACACTTAAAGGTTCCGCCGGATCGAAATCTGCGTCGGAACCAATGGCGTGATAAAACCACTCGAAATAACACAAAAGTGGCGTATTTGGAAAAGCTTCTTTGACAAATAGTGTCGGCCCCCAACCTGAATGTCCGCAGATCACATCGGGTACAAAACCGTCAGCTTTGAGTTGTTCGGCCATTCTAAATACGGCTTGTCCGTAGATGACGGCACTTTCTAAAGGGCGCACGTATTGGTGAGTCTGGGCGTGGGGTTCGCGGCTGGGGGTAAATGCTGCTTTGCGAACTCCGGGAATGTCCCATTCTGGACGCTCGTTTTTAGTGCCGAAAACAATTTGATTTTTGGGATTGGCGCCTAAAGCCGTGATAATGTGGCGGTATTGGGCGGGGAAGTTGGGGTGGAGAAATAATGCTTTCATTTTAGAAGGAAGAAGGAAAAAGGAAGGAAGATGAACAGGATTTACATGATGTTCGATCGATTAGTTATAATTCCAGCAGGTGTGAGACTGCTTTAAAAACATCGCTGTCAACTGTCAACTGTCAACTGTCAACTGTTTAATGGTGCTTTGCAAATCCAGACGCAATCTCGCGGTACTGAAGATGTATTTTTCAGGAGGATTTCATAGTTTAAATGGTTGAGAAATTTTTCCATAATTGTATCTGTCATTATTGAGAATGCAGTGCCATCTCTGCGTCCCAGCAAGTTTTTGTCCCACTCGCCGGCGAATTTTTGCCACCCTAATTCGCTGAGAATATTGCCGTGGTGGAAGACGCAAATGCGATCGCCCCGCAGCAGTTTTGGAATGCGAGTTAGGTAGTTGAATATGTCTACGGCTTCTACGTGTACCATGGTATCGTAGCAAAAGCAGACATCGGCTGCACCCTCGGCGATGCCGTCTAATGTTAAACCGTCGAGTTTGACGTAGGAAACGCGATCGACTCCCAAGCGCGATCGCGCGGCTTGCAGCATTTGACTGGAAATATCGGCGCAAATTAGGCGATCGCAATATTTCAGCAACAGCGAACCAGTTTTTCCGCCACCGATACCAATTTCTAAAACCGTATGTTCTTTTTTGATGTACGGTGCAACAAACTCCTGTTCTATCAGTGCTTCGTATTCGGCTAAGGAGTTGGCCGCACCAGCAGCTTTACCTATCCATTCGTCCCCAATATGGGAAAGTTCGGGATTAGTTTCTTCCCACTGTTGGGCGTAACTGTCCCAGGCTGTTTCATAATCTACTCTTGGGCGATCGGTCATTTTTTCATCGTTCATTTTTGATTATTTTATAGTATAGATGTCTGGATTTTGAATATGTTCCGCAAGTCTTCGTTTCTCCTTGCCCTGTGCTACCAATTATATCAAATCCGGTCTTCATTGGAATGATTCATCTCTCCATTCTCTTCCTCTGTGTCCTCTGTGTTCTCTGCGGTTTAATAATTCCGGTACAGCCAGATTTGATATTACCAATTACCTGTTCTACCAATGCCCTGTTTGCCCAATGACCTGTTTGGCCAATGACCTGTTTGGCCAATGACCTGTTTGGCCCATGATTAATGACTGCTGAAATATGCTTCGCAGAAAATGTCTGCATAAGCTTGAGTCATCTCCTCAAAAGTATTGAGTGAATCCAAGACATATTTAGCATTTCCAGCTAACTGCTGGCGCAAAGATTTATCCTCCAACAAACTAATCAAAGCTGCAAGTAATTGATCCGGACGATCCGGCGTATAAAACAAACCGTTAATTCCCGGCCTCACTTGTTCCTTAATTCCAAAGACTGGCGATGTAATAATTGGTAAATCGCAGGCCATCGCTTCCAAAATCACTCGCGGAAAACTTTCGACACGAGAAGTGCAAACAAAAATATCCGCCGCTTTGTAATATTTTCCTGGTTCCCCGGTTTCCGGGACTACTGTCACCCTTTGTCGCAACTCTTCCGGCAATGCGTTCACCATATCGGCTAATTTATTGCTGTAAATACTCGGCCGATCGCCCACAATGAAACACCTAATCTTATTGTGCCATTTTTCAGGCAAAAGTGAAAGTGCTTGAACTAAATCTTGCTGGCCTTTACGTTCGCAGACGGTTCCCAGCAGCAACAATACCACATCTTCCGCTGCCACACCTAAAGTGTTTCTAGCGTCTTCAGAATTCTCGGAATTTTCCAGTTTGCTCAAATCTAAGCCGTTGTGAATCACTGTAAAATTGTGGTGGCTGTTGAGAGGCAAATACCTGTCACGCGTTGCATCCGCCACAAAAATCACCTTGTAAGGAAAGCGGAAACACTCCAAAGCTCTCGCCGCAATCTCCGAGCCAAACCTGTTAAAATAAGTTTGCCAAGGTTCGCTTTCGTGCACGTTCCACACCGCCGGAACTCCGATTTCTCGCGCCGCATCAACTACAAAGAAGTTTTCTAAAGTATTGGCATAAATTGCATCTACTTTTAAACTTTCAATTTCCTTACTAAAACTCCGGATAGCTTCATCGTAAGCATCGCGCTGGTAGATGTGTTCGAGGGGATTGTCGCGTACAATGACTTCAATTCCCTGTTGTTCGTAAGCTTGGCGCAGGGGGCCGTCTGTCGTGCAAAGTACGATCGGCAAAATCACACCCTCAGCCGCCAATTTCACCGCAATCTCATACTGATGCAGCGGCGCGCCCGTAAAATCCAGCGAATTGCTGCACATCAAAACCTTAAGAGGATGAATAGAATTGTTTGTATTGGCTACCAACAAACCAGAATCCGAAACTTCCAATGTATAACCCTCTTCCTTTTTCCCTCTTTCTTCTTCCTTCTTCCCTCTTCCTTCTTCCTTCTTCTTTCCCTCTCCTTTCATAAAAACCCGTCGGGGTTGAATATGAAAATACTCATCTTCTAAAGACAAATGAGGACTGTAAAAGCTGTCATTTTTCCCCGCATACTTGCGCCGAAAAGCCGCAACTTCTTGAGGATTGTCAGTAAAACCTCTCGAAGTTCCCTCCTTGTGCAACAACTCCGCATCGGGACAATACACGCACCGATAACCCCGTTCTAACAATCGATATCCGTAATCGACATCATTGTAAGCAACAGCAAAATCATCCTCATCAAAGCCGCCCAATTCTAAGAACAATTGACGGGGAGTAATCGTGCAAGCAGCAGTTACTGCCGAGTAATTTCGCGTTACCATCGCTTGAGAAAGATAGCCTCGATTCTCCTTATCCATCAGCTTAAAAGCGTGACCGGCCAAACCGTGATGGAGGCCGTGAATTACTCCCGCGTGCTGAATTCTACCGTCGGGATATAACAGTCGCGCGCCGACTGCACCAACGCCGCGAATTTGAGCGTATCCCACCATTTGACTCAGCCAGCGCGGGTTGATTGCTTCAGTATCGTTGTTCAAAAACAATACATATTCGCTGTCAACTTTCTCGACGGCGCGGTTGTTGATTGCTGCAAAACTAAACTTGCCACCAGGATTTTTGATTCGCAAAACTTGGCAAGTTAATTGCTTTAAATATTCTAGAGTTTTCGGATCGTCGCTTTCATTATCTATGACAGCAATTTGAAAGTTTTTGTAGATTGTAGTTTCCAGAGAATCTAGACAGGCTTTCAGCAATTTCACCTGATTTTTAGTAGGAATAATTACCGTTACTGACGGGCCGTCATCCGGGAAATCTTGGGCAAAGATGCCCAAATTTTCTTTGGTAGCCCAGGCGTGCTGAGCGACATTGCCATTAATTTGTCGGCGGTTTAGTGCATCTTGGATTGCTTTTTGACCTGCGCCAAAACTGGCGGGTTTTGCGGCCCCAGATATGGCTGTAGAACCGGGTGCAGTTCGCCAATGATACAGCACTAAAGGCAGGTGCGCGACGTGGCGACAAATTTCGGTTGCTCTTAAGGCAAAATCGTAATCTTGCGAGCCTTCAAAACCGAGGCGCAAGCCACCTATTTCTTCAAAAATCTGTTTTCTGACGGCGCACAAATGACCGAGATACATATAGGAAAGCAGCAGTTCTGGCGACCATTGCGGTTTGAATTGTGGGGCGAAACGGCGACCTTTGGTGTCGATTTTGTCGTCGTCTGAGTAGAGAAAATCGGTGGTTGGATGGGTGGCAAAATATAGCGCTACTTCGCCTAGGGCGTCGGGAGTTAGTTCGTCGTCGTTGTCTAAAAATAGGATGATGTCGCCTGTGGCGAGGGCGGCTGCGCTGTTAGTTGCGGCGCTGATGTTGCCGTTTTCTGTGCGAAATTGTATGCAGATACGATCGTCCTTTTCGGCCCAATTTTTCAAGGTGTCAGCAACTGTGGCGTCGGTACTGCGATCGTCAGCGATGCAGAGTTCCCAGTTTTGATAGACTTGATTGATTACACTGTCGATCGCACTTTCGAGAAAATCTATCTGCGGATTGTACACTGGCATGACCACCGAAATCTTGGGCAGCGCTTCCCCACAGGATTTTAACCGAGAAATCAAGTAATCGCGCGATCGACTATTCCACTGATTCACCTCCAACCAAGCGTCATACCTATCAATCGGTTTCGGCACCACAAAACCCGCAGGCGGTAGCAAATCCCCCGGCGCAGTCAACTGTTTTTGCTGTTGGTAAATCTTCCCCAACTGGCGCATCACCTTGACAATTTCCCAAGGCATCGGCACAATTCTGCCCAGACGCTGTTTTCTCTCCCTAGCCCGCTGCCGGATTGCCTCTACAAAACTCGAAAACTCCTCAAATTTATCAGCACTTCGCTGCCAAATATGGTAGCGCCGCACAGTCAATATTTGTGGCGCTTGAAAATACAAAATTTCCTCGGTATCTAACTCAGCTTGCAGCGAAACTTGCCATTCCCCTGGCGGCAAATCGACAAGTGCCTCAAAGCCGCTTTCCGAACTGTTAACCCAGTCGGGAAACACTTCGCCGACATCTTTTCTCCGCAAACCGTAGGCGCATTCTACAGAAATATCTCCGCACACAAAGCTTAATTTAGCAATTTTGCGATCGTGGTGACAGCACCAACCTGCGAACAAAATTTGACCCTGACGCTGTTCCCACACTACGGGTACATCTAACGATGCTTGAATTGTTGAAACCAACAGCGGATAAGTTGCCAAGAGATGCCAATTTCCGCCTGCTTCTTGGGCTTCTAGTACCACTTCGTGCCGTCCGGCAGGCGCTTGCAATTCAATAGTAAAACCCGCTTTCCTCGCAGCCAAAATATTAGAATGTGCTAGCGCTATATCGCTTCTTTCTATGCCGTAAACGCCCGAAAATATTTTGTCATCAATTCGGACACGCACTGCTTTAATCTCAATCTTTGTGTTAAATACCCAGCCCACAATTAGGAGATTGGAATCGCTAATTTGCCAAGTAGTGGGTTGGTCTAACGAAAAAATATATTTCGGGAAGAGGTCACGGATTCGGCGCCTAAAACCCCACAAATTTTCTCGGATTTGCCACCAGTCAGAAGACTTGATTGCCTCAATTTCTGCCCGCACTCTTTCTGTTTCCTGGCGCGATTTTTCTAAGTCTTCCCGACTTTCATTTAATTTTTCCTGAGTTTGACTCTGTATTGTTTCCAACCACAGTAACTCAGCTAACTTTTGCTCCAATTTGAATTCTTTTTCTTCGTATTTTACCTGACTCTTCCCTAATTCTGCTTCTAATTCCAAGACTTTTGCTAAAGCTGTTTGAAATTGCGATTCTTTGCCGGCAAGCTGTACCTGAGTTTGTCCTAATTCTGCTTCTAATTCCAAGACTTTTGCTAAAGCTGTTTGAAATTGTGATTCTTTGCCTGCAAGTTGTACCTGAGTTTGTCCTAATTCTGTTTCTAACTTCAGGACTTTTGCTAAAGCTTCTTGAAATTGCGATTCTTGACCGGCAAGCTGTGCCTGAGTTTGTCCTAATTCTGTTTCTAATCCGAGCAGTTTTGCTAAAGCTTCTTGAAAATTTGATTCTTTGCCTGCAAGTTGTACTTGAGTTTCTCCTAATTCTGCCTCCAATCCCAACACTTTCGCCTGGGCTTGGTGAAATTCTTCTTGCCACTGTTTGATTTCGGAATTGCTGGTTTTTTGCTGTTTTTCCAGCAAGCGGATTTTTAGCCAATCTTCAAAAGGCCCGACAGAAGATGCTGGAAAATGAATAATTTTATCGCTGGCAGAATTCGATTCGCTGCCCAGATTGCCAGCTTGGGTTTCCAAAACTTGATATAGTTCTAAGGCTTCGGGAAAATATTGTTCTATTAAACTTGGTCTGTGACTTTTGACAATATCGTTGACTAATAAAGATTCTTCAAAATTGTCGGCAGGTATCGCCCCTAAATTAACGTTAAATTTGTCGTTGACTCGATCGATAAAAAATTCCGGAGTGTTGCCGATCGGGTAAACGTTGGCCAACAGACAGCGATCGGGAAAACGTTCGGACAATTCTAAGACTTTTTGGTTGTAGTGAATCCACATTTTTACTGCCATTTGGGGATTTTGCAGCAAGCTGACATCGGTTCCGCGGCGGTACAGCGAATCCACGACTTCCCAGGGCGATCGATAAACGCAGATGAAATTGGCTGTGGGAAGCAAATTTAGCCAAAAATCCCAAAACAGGGCGGTTCGCGGGTCTTTCCAGCCCCAATGGTTGTCAGTTTGTTGGTTTTGCGCGATCGCCCGTTTGGCAATTTCCACATATTCCGCTGCTACCGGAATCGTTTGTTCAAACGTACAGCCGAGTTCATCTATGCCGTGCGATCGTAAAACACTCTTGTGAAACTCAACAAAATCAACATTCTCGAAATGACCTTTCACATTTCCCACCGCCGGGCCCACCAACTGTTTGCCAATATCAACTCCGACTTTCTGAAACAAAGAAGCCGTTAAAGATGTACCGGAACGGTGCATTCCAGTAACAATAAAAACCGACGGTTTGCTGTCATTCATATTCACAATTTCTCTCCCTCGCCCTAATTCCCACACCATTTTTACTCGCTACACGATTTAGCCCAAAATGCAACTTATAGGTAATATCCCAACACTTAGTCCCTCATCTCTCCCAATCTCCAATCTCCAATCCACAATCTAAAATCCAAAATCCAAAATCCAAAATCTAAAATGGTCTTGTCTTATTCTCCCGCTAAACCGAGCGCTCGCCTGACTTGAAACCACGTGCTTCTCAGCTTCCAGAACTTGCTACTTTCCATCGCCACAACTCGACATTGCGATTTCTCTAGTTCTTGCTTGACATTCATCAACTGATTTTCAGTCTTCTCCAACTGCATTTGCAGAGACACTAACTGACTTTGAGTTTGTTCCAACTGCGAGTGAACTGAAATTAATTGATTTTGAGTTTCTTCCAACTTAGTATGAGATTCTTCTAACTGAGTTTCAGTAATCATTAACTTACTTTGACTTTGCTCCCATTCTATCTTAGCCCCAGCTAGCTGAGTTTCAACCAATTGAAGTTTGAGTTGAGTAGACCCCAACAAAGACCGCGATTGCTTTTGCCTTACCAGCGATTGCACAGTGCAAGTTTCCAAAATCCATGTCAAACCGCAGTTATTGATTGCTTTAACGGTTAACACATCCTGCGGCGCCACAGAGTTTTTCGGTAAATAACAGTTCCAACCCGACTGCAAAGCCACATCAGTTTCAAAGTGTCCGGCCACATCCGGGCGATCGTAAAAAGGCTCGCACCTCTGCACAAACTCACCGTTTACCAGCACTTGCAAATCCTCAATTTTACCGCCGCCATTCAGATCTGCCGCCCATCCTTCCAGATACAAATTCTCCTTATTTGTAAAAGCAGCAACATCAACATATCCTTCCGGGTGCTGATTGAATTTCAACTCCGAAAAATCTCTAGATAGTTGATTTGTGACAACATACAAATCCTGAAACCTGCATATACCTTTTTCGATGCGGTGAACAAAAGCCTTACCTGCGCTAACTTTATCGACAACTTCTCTGACAAACTTTTCAGTTACATAAGTTGTGCCGTATTCCTCCTTATCTAAAGACTGACTTTCGCTGAGGGCGCTGAACAGAATACCATTAGCAGGCATTTCTACATTAGGAGCTCGCAAACACTCATCGTGAACGCTGAACATCAAAATACCGTTAGGAGTCAACAAATCGTACAAATTTTGCAACCAACTTGTAAAAGTTCTTTCCGGCATATGGCTGAAAAAAGAATTAGCCAGAATGCAGTCAAATTTGCGATCGATTAAATAATTTTCTGGTTTTCCAGTCGAAACAATACCGCTAACGCCGAAGTATTCAGTTTGAAACTTAACCGCATTAGCATAAATATCAGAAACCCAAACTTGTTCCGGCGGTATTTCCTGAATCAAAAACCGTGTAAATCTACCGTAACCGCAGGCAAAATCTAGAAAAGACGGTACATTCTCAAAACTGCCAAAATGCCAATCCACAACCTGTTTAACAGTATCCAAGATGCGGCGCCCCAGCGAATAATAGCGCACCAAAGCCCGATCGCGATCGTCCTTGACATTGCTCAACGCAAACAAATACATTTCATCGTTTTCGCAGATATTTAGTTTAAAATCTTCGGGAAACTTAGTTTGCTCTCGAATAAATGCTTCGATTACCGGATTTTGGACTAAATCTAAATTGCTCTCGCTCATTGTTTTCACAGAATTTTAGATGACTTCGGTTGACGCCTTTTTCACCAGAGAATCAGAATTAACAACAGTTAAACACGGTTCGATCAGCAAGTCAACGATGCCGTTACCGCAGGACTCAGTACAAGACTGAACTCTAAACATCGCCACATCAACGCAGCGATCCAGATAAGTTAAATCCTCATCTACCGTTCCCACAACCCCCGCATTCAAAAAATAAACCCCAGGATTTAGCAAACATTTAAACTGAAACTTCACGACAATTGTCGTTCCCGCTTCCACATACCTAACGGACTGACTGGAAGCCTTTAAAGAAGCACCAGCTAACTCAAAACCGCTAATCGTTTTAATCAACATTCCAAACCTCACCTTGGAAGTTGACCGCGAGAAAGTGACAGAGTAAGTGTAAACATAATCTTGACGACCAATCAAGTGATTTACCACAGTTCCCGACCGAGTCTCGATGTGGGGGTTGATAATTTCCGCTCCGCGAGACGGATACCTCACCGTATTCGACGGTATCATCCCCGGATCGTAAAATTCATCATAATGTTCCTGGGATTTCGAGTGATATTGCTCGGGTTTCACCTCCGTCTTTGTGCTTTCTAAATTAGCATCCTGAAGATTGTTGTCACTTTCTTGCTTTGTGAGTTGATTTAGCGATCGAATATCTGACTTCAGCCCCAACACTTTATCTGGATCTGCATAGATCAACTTTTGATACTTAGAAATTACCACCTTCGGCGTGTGAGCGAGCAGCAATTCTCCGCTATCCATTAAAATTGCTGACGTACAAAGTTGCACCACCGAAGTAGCAGCGTGAGAGACAAATAAAATCGTGCCGCCACCTTCTTGAATGCTTTGCAAGCGGGCAAAACACTTGCGCTGAAAAGCTTCGTCGCCTACCGAAAGTGCTTCGTCAACCACCAAAATATCCGGTTCGACGCTAGTCGCAACAGCAAAAGCCAGCCTGACAAACATACCGCTGGAATAAGTTTTGACTGGCTGTTCGATGAAATCTCCAATATCAGCAAAAGCAGCTATTTCGTCAAACTTTGCTTCAGTTTCTTTTTGACTGAATCCCAGTATTTGAGCGTTGAAGAATACATTTTGCCGCCCGGTAAATTCCGGGTTAAATCCGCTTCCAAGTTCCAACAAAGCGGAAATTCGTCCTTTCACATCCACGCTGCCGGTGGTGGGCGTCAGCGTCCCCACAATTATTTGCAAAAGAGTGCTTTTTCCCGAACCGTTGCGGCCGACTATTCCTAGAGTTTGTCCTTGAGGAATTTCCAGATTGATGTCGTGGAGAGCCCAAAATTCGTCAGCGAGTTTTTTGCTGGGGTAAATAATTTCTTTTAAGCGGTCTCCTGGACGATCGTATCGCTTAAAGCATTTAGAAACATTTTTTAGTGAAATTACATTTTCTGTCATCCGATTTTAGATTTTAGATTTTAGATTTTAGATTGATATTATGTCCGATCTCACTAAAAATAGGTTTGTAGTGAGGACTTTAGTCCTCAGATTTTTATGAGGAATGCGAGTCCTCACTACAAACCTTTATTGGAATTTTAGATTTTAGATTGACTTGCGATCTCAAATAAGTTTACCAGGAGAAATTGGTTTAAAGCCGGAACCCTTGTAGGGAGAAATCAAAAAAAGACGATTCATTACTCGAATCCTCGGACTTCCAGGTAGAGGTCGCCCTCAACTGTCAACTGTCAACTGTCAACTGTCAACTGTCAAAGCACGTCAGCAAAAGCGGGGCGCAAACGGCGGTAAACTGCAAAACCTGCACAAAATATAGCAGCAGAAATCAGCGTGGCGACACCCCATTCACCCCAATGCTTGACTTCTCCAAGCAGTATCAGATCTCGGTAAATCTCGGAGATGGCGGCCATTGGATTGAGCCAAAATATCCACGCTCGCCATTCTTCGGGGATGATTGATGCTGGATAGACGATCGGCGTCAAATAAAACCAAAAATTTAGAATAACACCTAATGTCTGAGGAATGTCTCGCAAAAACACTGTCAAGCCCGCTGTCAAATATCCCAAGCCCGCTGTTAGCAGCAACTGAGGCGCCCAAACCAGTGGTAGCAAGAATAAAGTAGCGTTGAGCTTTTGCGTGGACACTGCTACGATCAAAATCAAAGCTGCTAAACCGAGAGAACTTTCAATAAAAGCGGTCAAAATCGGCACTAGCGGCAGCAAACCGAGGGGAAATACCACTTTTTTGACTAAATTTGGCTGCCCAACCACGGATACTCCCGATTTAATCAAACCGCTGGTGAAGGCACTCCAAGGCAATAAACCTGCAAACAGCCAGACTCCAAAGGTAATGTCACTGTTTTCGGGGAACCCTGCAAGTTGGAGCTTGACCTTGAGGACGATCGAGAATACATAAGTGTAAATCACCAATTGCGATAGCTGATTCAGCAGCGGCCACAAATTGCCCAGAATCGAACCTTTGTATTGAGCTTCCAAGTCCCGGCGCACCAATGTTGTCAGTAGATGCAGCTTCGTCCACCGTTGGCTGCTTGCGGGCATCCTGCCGCGAGCCGATCGGGCTTTTTGGGCAACTCCTTTCACCGTTCTCAGCAATTTTTTCGCCCTCGTTCACTAACCTTCACACCTAAATCAACTCCAGCTACGATTGTGCAGCTTTTGCTAAACCGCAATTATTCCACAGCCCCGCCGCTTTGATCAAGCATCTGCTGGCAAAGATCGGACTCGGCGGTTGAAACCGCGTCTAGACAAACGAAGTCTGCCTCCGCAGACTGAAGAAAATAAGAGACAAAATTGCAAAAGTCCTTTTAATCAATTTTTTGATCGGGACTGTAGCCCATCCTAGCTATTTTTGCTAGAGGTCTACTTTAGCCGATCGCCTGACTCACTGCTGAACGTATCGCCAGTTTTTGCTCGTCGTCGTAGCCCCACCGTTCAAAAAATTCCTCGTACTCGCCGCTAGCATTCTGCAAACTTTCCAGCATTTCGGACGCTACAGCTTTACAGGCGGGCATTTGCAGGATTTGAATCAAATTGTGCGATCGCCCCTGCACTCTAGCAGAACCCGCGGCTCTTTCCTCGCTTTGATGGCGCGAATGATAGACAACCATCGCCGACGACATCGCTAAATTTTTCACCAGCAGTTCTGCTACGATCTCAGGAGCCGATCGCAGCGCCTCGATAACTCCGGGTGAAGGCCGGTCTGCCACCTGTCCCTCGTCCGTCAGATAAGTAACAAAAAAACCCCGAGCACCGTTCTTAGTTTTCACCAGAGAGGCCACTGCTTGCTCGATCTGGGCCTCTGAAAGTCGTGAACCCTCAATTTGGGGCAATAAAGATTGAGTCAGCTCGATCGCCCCCTCAAAAGTTATGCTTTCCGACGCTAATAAAGAAGATGGAATACTCATAGCGAACTCAATACTGGTAATGATTCCGCTCACAATTGTAAACAATTCCCATTGCCCGATCGCAAATAACTATGGCAATTATCTCCTCCAAACAACAACCACCCGACCCAAATCTACCCGAAGACATAGCCCCGGCACCCCGGAAAAAAGCCGCCAAACCCGAGACGGAATCGCTACTAGAATCGCAAGAACTACCCGACGAAATCAACAGCAAACAAGAAGACAAAATCCGGCCCCAGCGGTTAGCTGAATATATCGGGCAAAAAGACTTGAGAGAAGTTTTGGCGATCGCAATTGCAGCAGCCAAATCCCGCGGCGAACCGATGGATCACCTGTTACTCTACGGCCCGCCGGGATTGGGCAAAACCACAATGTCGCTAATTCTAGCCGCAGAAATGGAAGTAGAATGCAAAATCACCACAGCCCCAGCCCTCGAAAAACCGCGAGATATTGTCGGATTGCTAATCAACCTGAAAGCAGGCGACGTGCTGTTTATCGACGAAATTCACCGATTATCGAAAGTTACAGAAGAAATCCTGTATCCGGCGATGGAAGACTGCCGCTTAGATATTACGATCGGTCAAGGAAAAAGCGCCAAAATCCGCAGCATTCCGCTGAAACCCTTTACCTTAGTAGGCGCCACCACCAAAGTTGGGTCGCTGACATCTCCATTGCGCGATCGCTTCGGCTTGATCCAAAGACTGCGATATTACGAAATAGACGAACTTAGTCTAATTGTCCAAAGAACCGCCCAAGTTCTTGACACTCAAATCACCCCAGAAGGAGCCGAAGAAATTGCCCGCCGCGCTCGCGGAACACCCCGGATTGCCAACCGTTTGCTGCGCCGAGTCAGAGACTACAGCGAAGTCAAAAATTTAAAGCCAATCAATGCCGAAGTTGCCTCCGTCGCCCTCGAATTGTTCAACGTCGATCCGCTAGGTTTGGATTGGACAGATCGGTCTCTTTTGACAGCAATGATCGAAAACTTTAACGGCGGCCCCGTGGGTTTAGAAACCCTCGCAGCTTCTACAGGAGAAGACACTCAAACAATTGAGGATGTGTACGAACCTTATTTAATGCAAATCGGATTTTTGCAGCGAACAAGTCGGGGTAGAATTGCCACAGCCGCTGCTTGGAAACACCTAGGTTTTGTCTCACCTAAATTATTGTAGGGTGCGTTAGATGGAGCGTGCTTAAATAATTGCGATGGAACAGTCGTAGGGTGCGTCGCCCTCGAAAATTCCCAAAGAAATATCGATAATCTTACAGCGACGCACCTGACAAACAGCGCTACAGTGCATCAGGAAAGGCAATTCTCAATCATCACTGAAAATTCTATCACAAAGCCCTGCACGAAACTCGTCATGTTGTTGATTGATACATTATATCGTTTCCGGTTGCATCGGTATTCTTTAAACCGTAAACAATTAGCAGTCAACAGTTAACATTCAACATCACCTGACAGTACAACCGAAATTGATATAACTTGCTATCTAACAAATTTTAAGAGGGCTTAAGCCCAACAACATACCTTTCTTGGTACGTAGTTGCGCTTTAGCGCTCTTGGGGCTTAAGCCCAACAACATACCTTTCTTGGTACGTAGTTGC
>NZ_JAEQCX010000025.1:0-3836 GCF_020738035.1 Microcoleus sp. PH2017_28_MFU_U_A | reverse complement strand
TGCGCTTTAGCGCTCTTGGGGCTTAAGCCCAACAACATACCTTTCTTGGTACGTAGTTGCGCTTTAGCGCTCTTGGGGCTTAAGCCCAACAACATACCTCATCTTTTTGGTAAAGGCTATATGTCTATCACAATCAATTACACACTATCCGAAGCCAGACGCAACTCCCGCAACATCTTTTCTCGCTCGCGCGCAATTCTTATAGCAGTTTCCCAAGTAAAAGTAAAAGATTGAAAAGAATCAGAATCAATCCGATCTTCGTCCAAATCTACAATCACCTGGTTAAAAATCTCAAATAACTCTTCTTGCAAGAAATGAATTTCATGCGAAGTTTTCGCTTGACGAATTTTTTGAATCAAACTTAAAATCGCCAAATTAAACTGATCGGCTTGATTTTTTTGTTTTTCTACAAAGCGCGAGCGCAACTGCCAAACCCAAGAGGCGAAAAGCGTTCCGATAGATAAATATAAAGCCATAAGATCGGAATTAGCAGCCCAAAAATCCGGCTTTTCGCGATCGTAATAAGCCTGAGCGCCCTCATGTAGGGGCAAAGCCAAACCCCCATTTGCTCCAGGCTGACTAATCATTGCCGCCAGCGAATTAGCAGCTACCAAATTGCGGCGGTACTCGAACACAATCCGCGTAATTTCCCGCACGATCTCCGGATCGACATCCTTCCGGGCCAACAGAGTAGCCTGCACTCCCACGGTCGCCAAATCTGCATCGGGAACAGCCGGATCGGCTTTGTAAGTACCCTTAGGAATCATATCGGCTTCCAAATAAGGCAACTTTATTTTCATGGCAGATCCTTGGTCGATCTGTACTAGCTTTCCCTGCGTATTTTGCAGCAAGTTTCTAACCAGATCGCTGCCGGGAGGCAGTACCCTAAAAATAGCATCAACCTCCCCATTACTAAATAATTTACTAGCCTCTGTCCAAGAATTTGGAGTAAACATAAAATCGGTTTCTTTTAAACCATAATGTTCGCTCATCAACCAAAAAGAACTGTAAGAACCACTGCCTCTTGCCATCAGTGCAATATGTTTGCCTTTTAAATCCGAAATACTTTTAATTCCCGACTGTTCGGAAACAATTAAATGAAAAACTTCCTTAAACAACGAAGCTATTACCCGAGCAGAAGGTACCGCAGCCGTATCGTTTTGTACGATCGCTAACTGAGCCTCATTCGACTCAAGCTTCCGCATATTTTCCTCAGCACCTTGAGTTTCAATAACTTGAATGCGGATGCGCGGATTGTGTTTCACGACGACATCAGCAAGTGCCTGTCCGAAAGGGTAATAATTCCCAGTTTTTGTTCCCGTGGCCAGTGTTAATTGATAGACTCGCTCCTTGTCTTGGTGAAGCTTCCAGCCAAAAGCTCCAATCAGGACAAAGCTTAAGAGAGCAACGGGCAGCAGTAATTTACTTTGCATTGATGTTGAGACTCGATCGATAATGGCAAAATTACAAGTATTGTAGTTGAAAATCAAAAGAAGACTCGGGAAATTCGACGCGCCCGATAGGGGAGGAGTCAATGCCCTGCGCGGGCCCCATTCCCAATGCCCCATTCCCCATTCCCTATGCCCCATTCCCCATTCCCAATTCCCCATTCCCAATTCCCCATGTTACTATCCCTCAGAATAGAAAACTTTGCCCTAATTGACCGCCTGGATCTAGACTTTGGCCCGAGTTTGAACGTATTTACAGGGGAAACCGGGGCTGGAAAATCGATTATCTTAGATGCGATCGATGTAGTTTTGGGCGGGAAAGTCGATCGCCGATCGATTCGCACCGGAGCAACGCGGGCAATATTGGAAGCTACCTTTGAATTAGACTCATCCGCCGCCAAGTGGCTCTTCGAGCAAGAAATCGAACCCATAGATGGCAATTTAGCCGTTTGCAGCCGGGAAATTAACGTATCTAGCGGTGCTTTGCGGAGTCGATCGCGTTTGAACGGAATTCTCGTCAACCGCCAGTTAATGGAGCAACTGCGCGATCGGCTTGTGGAAATTACGGCCCAAGGCCAAACCGTCCACCTCGGCCAAGAAACTCTCCAGCGAGAATGGCTGGATTTGTACGGTGGTAAAAAACTCACTCAAGCGCGATCGACAACCAGCACCGCGTGGCTGGGGGCTGCCAGCGCCAAAACAGCCCTCAACCGCAGGCGTCAGTCGGAACAACAGCGGCTGCAAAGACTGGATTTATTAGAATACCAAGTCCGAGAACTTAGCGAAGCCCACATCGAAGACGGCGGGGAACTCGAACAGCTAGAACAAGAATCAATCCGCCTCGGCCACGTCGTCGAATTGCAGCAGCAGAGTTACCGAGTTCACCAGGCCCTTTACCAAAACGACGGCGATAGCGCCTCAGCCGCCGACTTGTTGAGCAAAGCCGAGGAAATTTTAAACGACATGGTAGTCTACGATGTCCAGTTGCAACCAATTTTAGAAATGGTCAGCGACGCCCTAGCTCAAGCCACAGAAGCCAGCAGCCAAATTAGCAGCTACGGCGAACAATTAGAAGCAGATCCCGAAAGACTCGAAGAAGTAGAAGATCGGATTCGCGAACTCAAACAAATTTGCCGCAAATACGGGCAGCTCTCAGAAGCGATCGCCTACTACCACAGCATCCAAAACGAACTAAACGAACTTTTAGAAGGAGGCGAGTCAATGGAAGCCTTAGAACTCGCATATCAGACTGCTCTAGAGCAATTAAAAGACGCTTGCAGCCACCTCACCATCCTGCGGCGCGAAGCAGCCCTGAAACTCGAAACCCACCTCGTGGGAGAACTTAAGCCCTTAGCTATGGAAAAAGTCCAATTTCAAGTCGAGATCTCGCCCTGTAGCCCAACCGCCACCGGTGCTGACCAAATTGCCTTTTGTTTCAGCCCCAACCCGGGGGAACCGCTGCAACCTTTAGGGGCGATCGCCTCCGGGGGAGAAATGAGCCGCTTTCTACTCGCCATCAAAGCCTGTTTTTCCCAAATTGAAAGCGCCGGAACCCTAATTTTTGACGAAATCGATGCCGGAGTCTCCGGGAGAGTCGCCGGTGCGATCGCCAAAAAGCTCTATCAACTCTCCGACAAACACCAAGTTTTGTGCGTCACCCACCAGCCGCTAATCGCCGCGATGGCTGATTGTCATTTTCGCGTCAACAAACAGACGATCGCAGCAGAATCAACTATCGGCGAAGCAGCCAACTCCGAACCGGGCGAACGAACTGTAGTCAGAGTTGCAGTCCTCAACAGCCAGCAGCGCCGGGAAGAGCTCGCCCAACTTGCCAGCGGTCGATCGGCCCATGAGGCGATCGCCTTTGCCGAATCACTACTCGTCGAAGCCGCCGGATTGCGCCAAAGTCAGTCGGCCAAACCCTCAAAGTAGCAGCATTGCTCCCGAATCACCAATCAAAAATAGTCTTGTCAGTAAATCCACCTTTACTTGACGTAAAATATGAATCGCGATCGAGCTTGCTGTGTATGTCTTCTGACTTCATCGCGATAGATAACGAAAGTCTTCTTGCTCTTCTTTTACTCACCGTTCCGAGTCTCCCAAACGGTTTGAAGGAAATATGGAGATTTAAAAAACCAGTTTCAATGCCCAAAACTGCAAAAAAACTGCAACTGACAACCGACGATCGAACGGCGTCAAACTCAGTTCTTCAAAGCCTAATCTGATCCTCCAGGCGATCGGGGGGTCAAAAGGCGGACTTTTTTTCCGAGTCGGAGGTTACACTGAAAATGACCGAAAAACGAGGCGCAAGCCCCGTCCTTTTAAGGCTGGGGTCTAGCCGATTAGCGACTTCAGTCGCCTTGGAGCGAGTGCGCGGCTTCAGCCACA
>NZ_JAEQCX010000059.1:0-84249 GCF_020738035.1 Microcoleus sp. PH2017_28_MFU_U_A | reverse complement strand
TCTTGAAGGAGTCAGTAGAGGCGCTTTGATTTCGCCTTTGAAAGTTCGCATTTGGACTCTTCAAGAATCCCCGTCCCGGAGCGGGCTGGGGAGTATCAATTGTAGACGAATTCGGCATAAAAACAACCATTTCTAGGAAGGATTCTCACTTCTCGGATCTCGGCATAATCCAGATTAGAAGGCATTTGAATTTGAAAGTTCTTCAATCCGAACCAAGCCTTAACTTTTTGTCCGAGAGGGATAGAAATTCGACCATCAATCAACTTTTTACCAAGCGCCTGTTTCGGATAGGCAATTAAGTGAAGCCCGCCAGGAGTACGGTAATTTGGAAATTTCGGTCTAGATTCAAGCTTTCCTTCACGAAACAATTTAATCAATCCTTTGAAAGATTTTACCGACTCACCGACAGCACCACAAGTCTGTTGAGCTGCTTGAGCGCATAAAGCTCCGTAATGAGGATTGCGTTTTAACTCGTTGATTACGTCAAACGGGCGGACAAAAATATGACCCTTAAAGTATGCTTGACGAACGTAGTAAACCGCACAGTTATGTAGTTTGTTTGACTCTTGACAAATATATTCTAGAACTGCTTTCAACTTTTGATCGGGCTTAATCAATACCTGCTGACATCCAAACACGCCAGTCACCTTGTTGATGTAATGTGTTGATTATACACTACCTGTCGATGGAGTCAATAGTCTTATGGCGAGTTTGTCAAAAAAAGATTTAGAGTATCGGCACGAGAGCAAGGCCGTCTCGCTGATCAATATGCACTTTGTTTTTATTCCCAAACGCCGTAAAGCCGTTCTGGTCGGCAAAATTGCAGAACGGCTGCAAGAAATTATTTTTGAGGTAGTCACGGAAAACAGGTGGAAAATTATTGCTTTGGAGATTATGCCGGATCACGTCCATTTATTGCTTAATATTAAGCCGACAGACTCCGCCAGTTTCGTCATGCAAAGAGTTAAGGGTAGGGCATCCAGTTACTTGAGGAAAGAGTTTCCCGAATTACTGAAATTACCTACATTGTGGACTCCTAGTTATTTTGTTGGCAGTGTTGGAAACGTTTCTACTGAAACTGTCAGGAAATATATCGAAGAACAAAGAAACAAATAATATAGAATGCTGGCAGCCTTAAGGCTGCAACTGCGTTTCATCCCCGGCTTAAAAGACCGGGGTTCTCACGCGACGCGCTATAGCAGGGGGAGAGTAGGAGAGGGAGAGGGGGAGAGCGGGAGAGTGGGAGAGTGGGAGAATTACCAAATAACGAATAACGAATAACCAATAACCAATAACTAATAACTAATGACTTAAAACAATCGATGCCAAGTCAATTCTTTTGTCGCTGCATTGAAATTCCAGCGCAACAATTGAGTTGCCGGTTTGCCGATAATTCCCGAAAGTCCGATCGCCTTTCTGGGAGATTCAGTTGCCAGGGCGATCGCACTTTCTACCTCGCAAATCCCCCACCTTACCAAATTCTGCACTCCCGCCAACAGCGGCAGAGTTGTACCTGCCAAAGTAGCAGATTCCAGCGGCGAATGGTAATCCAATCTTACCCATGCTGTACCTTTTCTGACTTCCATTTGTCGGGAATCCCAAGGATAAACACCGTCAGGCAAACCCAAAGGAGCCAAAGCATCGCTTACCAAAAAAACGCCTGTGTCGTATCTGCCAGCACGCAGCAAAAAATCAATCATTGTCGGAGAAACGTGCTTGCCGTCAGCAATTAAACCGCATTTTACGCCCGGATAAACGATCGCCGCTCCTAACAAACCCGGTTCTCTGTGATGCAAACTCGGCATCGCATTAAAAGCGTGAGTTACCATTGAAGCTCCTTGGGCAAATGCTTGCTGTGCTTGCTCTGCCGTCGCTTGGGAGTGTCCCAGACTGACGGCAATTCCCAAACTTTGCAAATAGGGAATGACTTCACCAGTGCTGTCTAACTCCGGCGCTAAAGTAATTATTTTGACAATATCCGCACAATCTCCTAGAACTAACTTGACATTTTCTATTGTTAGCGGTAGTAAAAACTCAACTGGGTGAGCTCCTCGCTTCTGGGGGTTGAGAAAAGGGCCTTCGAGGTGAACGCCGATTATTTCGGCACTTTGGGATTTATTGGTGGCAGGAGCAGCGGTTTTTGCAGTCCGCATATAATCAGCTATCGTCGAGAGCGATCGCCTAAACTTATCCAGAGAAGTTGTCACCAAAGTCGGCAAAAAAGCATCAACTCCCTGATACCATAAAAATTGACAAATTTTAGGTAAAACTTTAACATCCTTGCTTTCTAAATCTGGGAAAGCTAAACCGAGTGCTCCGTTAATCTGCAAGTCAACACCGCCCAGAGAAACCCAATCACCCGCAGCGTCGATCACTTGCAAATTGGGAGGAGCAATTCGTTTAAATACTTTGTCCATCGAACAAACTTCTTGAATGATGCCCGTGTTGTCAACAGCAAGCATCTGCAAATCCTTGCAACCGGGCAGGCGAGCATTGAGAATATCTGTAGGGGCGGCAGTTGGGGTTGTGGCTTCAGTCATCCGATTTTAGATTTTAGATTTTAGATTTTAGATTTTAGATTTGCTCGCCTCGATAAATCTGCGGGCTCTTGATGAGGATGTGGAGATTTTTGCTTTCTGCACTCTTGGCTTGTCACCAAATTGCTTTCGAGCATCAGTTTGGCTACAAAATATCTAAATTTTAGAACTCTTGCTCTCGTCAAATTTACCCCCCGCAAGTCCCCCCTTATTAAGGGGGGAAACAAGAATAATCTTACCCCCTCCCCGAACTCGCGGGGAGGGTTGGGGTGGGGTGCGTTGTATTTTTGCAAGAGATCTTTTAGTTAACGCCATAACTTAAAATTACCATTAATCTGAAATCTCACATCTGAAAATTGCATGAGTCAACCGACAGTTGGAATTATCATGGGCAGCGATTCGGATTTGCCTACCATGTCTGAAGCGATCGCAGTTTGCGAAGAATTCCACGTACCTTGCTCCGTAGCAATTGTCTCCGCCCACCGTACCCCGGATCGGATGGTGGAATATGCTCAAACCGCGCACCAACGAGGTTTGAAAGTAATTATCGCAGGTGCTGGGGGAGCGGCGCACCTTCCGGGTATGGTAGCATCTTTAACACCATTGCCGGTAATTGGTGTACCAGTAGCGAGCCGCCACCTCCAAGGCCTAGATTCGCTGTACTCGATCGTCCAAATGCCAGCCGGTATACCCGTAGCAACAGTGGCGATCGGCAATGCTAAAAATGCTGGCTTGCTGGCAATTCAAATATTAGCAGTTTCCCAGCCTCAATTGCTGGAGCGAATCCTGGATTACCGGAAAACTTTGTCCGAATCTGTAATGAAAAAACAAACTCAGCTAGAAGAGCTAGGCTATCAAAAATATCTCACTATGAACAAATAATCTCTAAGTGTTGTAGTACAATTGTGGGAAATTTTCGGGGTCTAGCTGAGCTGATAAGTTGTAAAAGCGTAAAAATGATGAAAATGAGTGTCGGAAAGAAAAAATCGAAACAAGTCAGGCGGGAGTCTTTGAATTTGCCAGCCCCTAACTTTTTGACAAAAGTCAGCAGGTTCAAGAAATTACAAAGGACGATCGCCCGCCTCAGTCCGAGTTGGCAAGCCTGTATACCAATAGCAGCAGTCATCTTCTTGATTTGGGGATATGCCGCAGTAGCCCAAACCCCTCCTGCTGCGCCAACCACCGAAGAGCAATTGGCCAGCCTCAAGGTAGGCATGGATACCATGTGGGTGATGGTGGCTGGGATGCTAGTGTTCTTTATGAACGCGGGTTTTGGGATGTTGGAAACAGGTTTCTGCCGCCAGAAAAATGCAGTTAACGTACTGTCAAAAAACCTGATTGTGTTTGCGCTTGCGACGATCGCATATTGGGCGATCGGCTTTGCCTTAATGTTCAGCAACGGCAACGGTTTTATCGGCAGCAGCGGCGGATATTTCCTGTTGAACGTGGCTGACAACAGCCCCGCTATGGGAGATGCTTATCAAGGCATTTTCAAATCCTTAAACTGGACGGGAGTCCCCCTGAATGCTAAATTCTTTTTCCAATTAGTTTTTGCGGGAACTGCTGCTACGATCGTTTCTGGGGCAGTTGCAGAGCGCATTAAATTCCTTGAATTTTTAATTTTTTGCTTGCTGTTAGTCGGAATTGCTTACCCGATTACCGGACACTGGATTTGGGGCGGCGGCTGGCTGCAAACAGCAGGTTTCTACGATTTTGCAGGTTCGGCAGTGGTTCACTCGGTAGGCGGTTGGGCTGCTTTGATGGGAGCGGCATTTCTCGGGCCGCGGATCGGCAAGTACCGCGACGGCGACACTGTGGCGATGCCGGGACACAATATGAGCATTGCCACCCTCGGCTGTTTGATTCTGTGGTTCGGTTGGTTCGGGTTCAATCCCGGTTCGACAATGGCTGTCGATCCAAATGCGATCGCCCACATTGCGCTCACCACCAACACCGCCGGTGCTTTCGGGGGAGTTGCTGCCACAATTACAGCTTGGCTTTACCTCGGAAAACCAGACTTGTCGATGATTATCAACGGCATCCTCGCTGGCTTAGTCGGGGTGACAGCGAGCTGCGCTTGGGTTAACATACCCAACTCTGCCATTATCGGCACGATCGCCGGCATCATGGTAGTTTTTGCAGTAACATTCTTCGACAACTTAAAAATTGACGACCCTGTAGGAGCAACTTCCGTTCACTTAGTCTGTGGCATCTGGGGAACTCTGGCAGTTGGCTTATTTGCTGACGGGCCCACAACGGGAATTTATACCGCTGGGCCGAAAGCGGGATTGTTTGTAGGCGGAGGTTTCGATCAACTAATACCGCAGTTGATCGGTATTATCTCTGTAGGCGGAATGACCGTGCTGCTGAGTACGATTTTTTGGTTGGCACTCAAAGCTTTGTTGGGTATCCGCGTTTCTGCTGTTGAGGAAGCTGAAGGTTTGGATATCGGCGAACATGGGATGGAAGCTTACACCGGGTTTGTGAAGGAAACTAGCTCTGGCAACAGAACAGAAAGCAGCTACGGCGGTTATTCTGGGGGGGGTGCGGACAGAACTACCAAACTTTAGAGCAAAACTCTCAAGCGTGGGACGATCGACTTTCTTCAGCTTTCTGGCCCTAGATGAGCGATTTGTACGTCCATCTAGGGCTTAATTGTGAAAAACCACAATCTGAAATCCCCCGCCCGCAGATACAGTCGCAGACGCACTCTTGAGTCTTTTAAACCAGGTCGATCGTTCTGGCATTCCTTGCTAAAATCTCGCAATTACGTTAACAAACTGGGTTTTTGCGTGCGGCTCAGCTTTAAAAAAAGCTACTTTAGAAAAGCTCTAAATCCTGATACAGTAAGTCATTCGGAATTCCTAAATCTAAAATCTAAAATCTAAAATCTAAAATCGCCTGATTTCTGCGCCAGAAAGTTTGGCAGGCAGATTTTTTATGGTAGAGTAGTGCCAAAAAGCAAAGTTCTGCATCGCCGTCACGCCCAACACAGCACAGTGCTTGATTCTTACAAGAATTGAGGCGAAAATTGAACGGTAAAATTTGATGCAGCAATCAGTGCCAATTATTTCAGTATGGTGCCTGCAAATCGCTTGAGTTTATGGAGAAGTTTGGAGTAGTTAGCAGAAGTAGAACTCATAAATCCCTCTTGGGGATGGAAGTTAGCCGATCGAAAACTGTTCCGGTTTGGGCTTTGCTATCTCTGCTTACCAACGCGGTACTAATTGTCACAGTCGCTCAACTAATCGGTAGGGGAAACAACTTAACAGAAAGTTCCCCTGCTAGTGCTGCACTAACGCCGGAAAGCACTGAAGAACTAATTCGCTCTTCGACGACGGCGACAAACTCTACAAAAGTAGTGGCAGACTTGCCCCTTGCAGGGCCTCGACACAAATGGTCTTACCAGCAGTGGGTGACGCAGTTGGGCCGGGAAGCTGAGGCTGCCGCGGCAAATCGTCCCCCAAAACTGAGTGTTTTGGCTGGAGATTCTTTGAGTATGTGGTTTCCGACGAAGCTCTTACCGCCCGATCGCATTTGGCTGAATCAAGGGATTTCCGGCGAGACTTCCGTAGGTTTGCTGAAGCGATTGCAGTTGTTCGATCGCACTCTGCCCGATACGGTGTTTGTGATGATCGGGATTAACGATTTATTGCGGGGGGCCAGCGACGAAGGGATTTTGAACAACCAGCGACAGATTATCCGCGATTTGCGGTGGGCGCACCCGAAAGCACAAGTGGTGGTGCAGTCGATTTTGCCCCACAGCGGGGAACAGTCTACCTGGGAAAATCGCGATCGACTATTAGCGATTCCCAACAGTCGGATTCGCGCAATCAATCGGCGACTGAAAGAAATTGCTAGTTCCGAAAATGTTTCCTATCTGGATTTGCAGCCGTTGTTTGCGGATGCTGACGGCAATTTACCAACCCAACTCAGTACAGACGGCTTACACCTTAACGAGCGAGGTTATCTGGTTTGGCGATCGGCCTTGCAAATGTTCAGTCAAATGCAGTTGAAAAATTAATCAGTTGACTGTTGTCAGTTGGCAGTTGTCAGTTGGCAGTTGTCAGTAGTTAGAAGGATGAAGTCATATTCTCCCCCATTCTCCCCCTTCCAACACGGCTTACTCCGAAGTCAGGGGTAATGTCAAGTACCTGCGGATAGATTAAGAAAATATAATAGTTGAGCTTTTAGTATACAATGATACAGAATAACAGTTTGTACAAATGGTGCAATCCAAAAGGCAGAGAGTATGGGATTGAGAGTTGACAAATTTAGATGAGTCCGACTATACGAAGTCGGGGCTTGAGGATTGGGGAATTATCTATTAAAGATTCGTTCCGCTAAAACAGGGACTTAAAACCAAATTAACTATTGCATCTAAAATCCTCACATCTAAAATCGGCTCGGTCTTCCCTGCGAATTGCTGAGTATTAAAAGGTAAAAATAACGTGCTCAAAAAAAGTTTCACGATCGGCATCCTCGCACTGTGGCTGTTAAGTTGGCCGCTGATGAACAATGCCTTAGCTCAAGATGCTGCTCCCCCTGCGGCGGCGGCTGCTGCGGTGGCGGCAAATCCGATCGACACCGGCGATACAGCCTGGATGTTAATCTCCTCAGCACTGGTGTTGCTAATGACACCCGGACTAGCGTTTTTCTACGGAGGGCTGGTGCGATCGCGCAACGTCCTCAACACCATGATGATGAGCTTAGTCATGATGGGACTGATCGGCGTCACATGGACGCTGTGGGGTTACAGTTTGGCCTTTGACGTTTCCACTCCAGTTTCCGAAGGCTTTGGGAAAGGATTTGAAACCTTCATCGGCGGCTTCGACTGGATGTTCTTGAACAACGTCGCAGCCGACAAACCAGATCCGATCGGCTACGCACCGACAATACCCCACCAAGTATTCATGGTTTACCAGATGATGTTCGCCATCATCACCCCAGCTTTGATTTCCGGGGCGATCGTCGAACGGGTAACATTCAAAACCTACTTCTGGTTCGTGCTGCTGTGGTCTACATTCATCTACTCTCCTCTAGCCCACTGGGTTTGGGGTAGAGGCTGGCTGGGGGCGATGGGAGCATTAGACTTTGCAGGCGGCACAGTCGTGCACATCAGTTCCGGCGTATCTGCGGTTGTCGCAGCTTGGGTAATCGGGCCCCGCAAAGATCACTTGAACAAGCCCCACACCCCCCACAACGTACCCTACGTCTTGCTCGGAATAGGGCTCCTGTGGTTCGGCTGGTTTGGCTTCAACGGCGGTAGCGCTTTAGGATCGGGTTCCTTAGCAACAGTGGCTTTTGTCACCACAATGATTTCAACCGCAGCCGGCGGTTTAACTTGGACAATCATCGAATGGGTGCTCAGAGGCAAACCGACAGCAGTCGGAATTGCCAGTGGTTTCCTAGCAGGATTGGTGGGAATCACACCAGCGGCGGGATACGTACTGCCAGTGGGGGCCCTGTTAATCGGATCGATAACTTCCGTTTGCTGCTTCTTCGCCGTTAGCTTGCGAGCTAAGCTGGGATTTGACGACTCTTTGGACACCTTCCCGGTTCACGGCGTCGGCGGAACTGTAGGCGCGCTTCTGACAGGCGTGTTTGCGACTAAAGCCGTTAACGCAGCCGGAAATGACGGGCTGTTTGCCGGAAATCCGGGGCTAATTGTGACACAGTTTGTAGGCG
Source organism: Microcoleus sp. PH2017_28_MFU_U_A (assembly GCF_020738035.1). NCBI lineage: Bacteria > Bacillati > Cyanobacteriota > Cyanophyceae > Oscillatoriales > Microcoleaceae > Microcoleus > Microcoleus sp. PH2017_28_MFU_U_A. The sequence goes on along the minus strand of NZ_JAEQCX010000059.1, from coordinate 76,024 downwards.
TTGTAGCTACTTACGTGTTTGCGGCTGCCGGTACTTTTGTCATCCTAAAAATTCTCGCGCAGTTTATGGAACTGCGAGTCGCCTCATCTGCTGAAGACCAAGGTTTGGATATCGGCCAACACGGGGAAGAAGCTTACGGTGAGGATTTTGCCGGCGGTTTCAGTTCCTTTGAATCTGGTTCTCCTTTCGCGCCGAAAAAGGTGGGCTGATTTTCAGGGTAAGTTCGATCATCGCGTAGAGATGCAGTTATGTGCGTCTCTACGCTTTTTTTTGTTTTATTTTGAACGAACCCATGAAAGTCGCGCCTCTGTTCGTTACTGAATTAAATAATACCAGTTTCAAAAGAGAATGTAACTTTATACAAGCCACTAAGGAATGAGAATTAAATAACTTATAATTTGATGGTTTTTGTGGGATGGGCGGGGGAGCCCGTCTCTAAAGGACGGGCTCCCCCGCCCATCCCACTTTCGTTGTGTAAATTATTTAATTTGCGATCCTAACCCTTATGCAGTAGTTCATTCCAATCTAAAATCTAAAATCTAAAATCTAAAATCGTATAATCCCGATCGCACCCAGGCCTTCTAAAATCAAAGGTAATTAACCTAGATTTGAACTCAGTACCGCATGGATACTAAAGCTTTTAAACGATCGCTCCAACAGTCTGAAAACTACCACCGCAAGGGTTTCGGACACGAAGCTGAGGTAGCTGGCGTAATGGAGACAGCTTATCAAAGCAGCCTGATCCAGCAAATTCGCGACAACAATTACAGGCTGCAACGCGGCGCCGTCACCATCCGGCTGGCTGAGGCTTTTGGCTTTTGCTGGGGAGTGGAACGCGCTGTGGCTATTGCTTACGAGACTCGCCAGCACTTCCCCTCGGAACGGATTTGGATTACTAATGAGATTATTCACAATCCTTCTGTGAACCAGCATTTGCGCGATATGGAAGTTGGTTTTATTGCTGTGGAAAAGGGGCAGAAAGATTTTTCTGTGGTGGATAGTGGCGATGTGGTAATCTTACCTGCTTTTGGGGCGAGCGTGCAAGAAATGCAGTTGCTGAACGATAGGGGTTGCAAGATTGTTGATACTACTTGTCCTTGGGTTTCTAAGGTTTGGAATACTGTTGAAAAACACAAGAAAAGGGATTATACTTCGATTATTCACGGTCAGTACAAGCACGAAGAAACTGTGGCAACGAGTTCTTTTGCTGATAAGTATTTGATTGTGCTGAATTTGCAGGAAGCTGAATATGTCAGCAATTATATCTTGCACGGAGGCGATCGTGCTGAGTTTCTTGCTAAGTTTAGCAAGGCTTGTTCTGCTGGTTTTGACCCGGATGTGGATTTGGTAAGTGTCGGGATTGCTAACCAAACTACTATGCTCAAAACTGAGACTGAGAATATTGGCAAGTTGTTTGAAAAGACGATGATGCGGAAGTTTGGGCCGTCCAATCTTAATGAGCATTTTCTGAGTTTTAATACTATCTGCGATGCGACTCAGGAACGGCAAGATGCTATGTTGAGTTTGGTTGAGGAAAAGTTGGATTTGATGTTGGTGATTGGGGGTTTTAATTCTTCTAATACTACTCACTTGCAGGAAATTGCGATCGACAAAACTCTTCCTTCTTATCACATTGATTCTGCGGAGCGCATTTTACCGGGAAATCGCATCGAACACAAGCCTTTGGGCCGGGATTTGGTCGTAACTGAAAATTGGCTGCCTGAAGGTAATATTGTCGTCGGCGTGACTTCGGGTGCTTCGACTCCTGATAAGGTTGTTGAGGATGCGATCGATCGCATTTTGGCGATGAAAGCCGCTGTTATTCCCTAATTCTCTGCTTCGCCACTGCACTCGGAATCATCTTTTCCGGCGTGCAGTGCGATCGTCTCGCTTCCAAACAGACTGTAGACTCCAATTGCTATTGATTCCATCTGGATGCTGAAAATTATCTGTGTTAATCTGCGTTTATCTGCGGTTAGTTTCCCTAGCAATTTCTCCCCTGCGTCCCAAAGTTATTTTTTTCACAAATCATGAAAAAATCGCCTTTTTTTTCGGGTAAAAAGCTTGACGCGGGCTGCTTGACAAGGTATTATTTAATAATGGGAATAGTGAAAATTTTTAAATTGAAGTCACCACTTCCATTATCTAAAATATACCCCATAAATCAACCGAAATCAATAGGTAAAAACTCCTTTTTTTGCGCCGCGATTTGAAATAGTCAAAGCAGCAAAAGTGATGCCACAGAAAATGACTAATTAAGCTTAGCGAGAGAGCGAGAGATTGTATATTTGGCCTCTCTTACTTAAGGAGGATGCGAAGAGGAGCTAGTACCTAGGTAGCAAATAAATAGACAGAGTGGTACACTTGTGGACAAATCTACGGTATACCATTTTGTTTAAACCACATGAATTCGCAAAAAAGCTTGGATTGTCAGTAAAAAGACTCGCCGTCTCCTCAACATGAATTGCTAGAATACTTGAAATAATTCACTGTTTTTCCTGTCGATTATACGGTCTGCAAAATTACTCCAAGGAAATCAAATAAAACTAAAAAATGCTGTTGACAAACCCCTACAAGATGTGGCAAAATTAAACAAATAAATCGAGTGTTGAGGCCAAACAATGCTTCTGTCCATCAAGACAAAGTTAAAGCTAAACAAGAACCAGGCAACGGTTATGAGCAAACACGCTGGCATAGCGAGGTTTACTTATAATTGGGGACTAGCTACTTGGAATAGCCTTTATCAAGATGGATTAAAGCCCAATAAATACCTACTCAAGAAATTCTTCAACAATCATGTAAAACCTGAATTTACATGGATCAAAGAGACGGGAATCTGCCAGAAAATAACTCAATACGCCTTTGACAATCTTGGGGATTCGTTCTCTAAATTTTTCTCAAAAAAAGGTGGATTTCCCAGATTCAAAAAGAAGGGGCATCACGACTCTTTCACTATTGACGCGGGCGGTAAGCCTATCCCTGTGGGTGGTACGTCTATAAAGTTGCCGACAATCGGCTGGGTAAAAACCCACGAAGGACTACCTCACACAACTTGCAAGTCAATCACCATTTCACGCACTGCCGACAGTTGGTTTATCGCATTTGCTTACGAACAGAATCATGAACCCACAGTCAAAACTCATGAAATTGTAGGAGTTGATTTGGGAGTAAAAGAGTTGGCTACACTTTCAACTGGCGTAGTATTCCCGAACCCAAAGCACTACAAAGCGCATTTTATAAAGCTGAAGAGATTATCAAGAGTTCTTGCTAGAAAGGTGAAAGGTTCCAGCAATAGATACAAAGCCAAAATCCAACTGGCAAAACACCATGCAAAAATAGCAAACCTCAGAAAGAATACTCTACATCAAGTCACTACTTACTTATGCAAAAACCACGCAACGATAGTAGTAGAAGACTTGAATATTGGAGGGATGCTAAAGAATCACAAGCTAGCACAGGTAATAGCTGATTGCGGATTTCATGAATTTAAACGCCAGCTAGAATACAAAGCGAAAAAGTTTGGCTGTGAAATTGTCGTTGCTGACCGCTGGTTCCCGTCGAGCAAAACCTGTTCGAGTTGCGGGCATATTCAAGATATGCCACTCAAAGAAAGGGTTTATAACTGTGGAAGTTGCGGTCATTCGATGGACAGGGATTTAAACGCAGCCATCAATTTATCACGGTTGGCTAAACCGTGAAAGCTTACGGAGGGATAACCGCTCCCATGCTCCCGACGAAGTAAGAAGCAAATGTCTAGACTTGTCTAGTATTTGTGTAGCAGCGACACTAAACTAAAAACAAGATGGATCGCAGATTTGAGCCTTAAATTTATCTGCTTTGGCCGCCTTGTCTGCCCGAGCAAAAAATTCATCGCCCGGAGCGAGGTATAACAAAAAAAGCAGCACTCGCGCGCCGAATATTTCATGAACAAATCGCTGACTCGCCAAATCACCGCAGGCATCGGCATCGCCTTGGGACTGCTAATTTTTAATGCGGCAACTTCCTACCGCAATACTCTCAAGTTAGTGGAAAACGAGCGCTCGGTGAGCCACACTCACGGAGTTTTAAGTGAACTCGAAGCCACGCTTTCTACCTTAAAAGATGCTGAAACGGGGCAGCGCGGTTATTTGCTGACGGGAGAAGAACGGTATTTAGAACCTTATTACACTGCGATCGCCAACGTTAACACACAATTAGTCGGATTGCAGGAACTAACAGCCGACAACAATCGGCAGCAAGAGCGCCTTCGCGACTTGAAAAGTGCGATCGACTCTAAATTAGCCGAACTTCAAGAAACCATCAATCTGCGGCGCAAACAAAACTTAGCAGCAGCCCTGCGGGTGGTAAAAACCGATCGCGGACAGCAAATCATGGAGGGGATTCGGCAGCAGGTAGCCACCATGACTGCCGAGGAAAATGTGATATTGCAGCAGCGCGCCCAAGAATCTCAAGCCAGTGCTAATTTGACAATCATCACTTTTACCGTTGCTACTGTGGTAGATTGGCTGTTGCTGGTGTTAATTTTATATTTGGTAAAGCGCGATCGCATTTTGCGCGACAATGCCCAAATCAAACAAAATCAACTGCTAGAAGAGCTAGAACGCGATCGCAATTCCCTGCAATTAACCGAAGAACGTTTCCGCCGCGCCATTGTTAACGCCCCGCTGCCAATTATGCTGCACGCTGAAAACGGAGAAGTTTTGCAAATTAACTCCGCTTGGACAGAATTCTCAGGCTACAAATCCTCAGAAATTCCTACAATTGAAGATTGGACAGAAAAAGCTTACGGCAGCCGCAAATCGGTAGTGCCAGCAAATATCAATTGGCTGCACAAATTAAACTCGCGCCTTTCTGAAGGTGAATATATAATTACCACAGCCAGCGGTGAAAAACGAATTTGGGACTTTTATTCGGCACCTTTAGGCAAGCTTTCCGACGGCAGAAGTTTAGTAATTAGTACCGCCATTGACATCACTGCACGCAAACAAGCAGAAGCGGAAATTCGGATGCTCAACGCTACGTTAGAACAGCGAGTCGAACTCCGCACCAATGAACTGCAAGGAGCTAACGAAGAATTAGAAGCTTTCACCTATACCGTCGCCCACGATTTGCGCGCGCCCTTGCGGGGAATGCAGGGATTGGCTGAAGCTTTGTTAGAAGATTACGGCGAAATCCTTGACGAACTCGGTCAAGAATATGCCCAGCAAATTGTAAATTCTGGGCAACAATTAGAAGATTTGATCCAAGATTTGCTAGCATACAGCCACCTGAGCCGCACTGATTTATCGCTGCAAGTTGTAGAGTTAGAATCTGCTGTCGCTGAGGCAATTGCTATGGTACAAGCCGATGCTAAATCCAACGGTGCTCGCATCAGCGTGCGATCGCCCTTATTGCCGGTAATTGCCCATCGCGTTACCTTAGTTCAAGTCATCACAAATCTGCTCGCCAATGCTCTAAAATTTGTGGCAGGCGCATCGCCGCAAGTGCAAATATGGGCTGAGGAAATTCAACTGCCTCCAGAGGGAGAGACAGACAGACAGACTGCGGGAGAATGGAAAAGGGGGAAAGTGGGAAAGTGGGAGCATTCGCAGTTATTGATTAGCACCGGCCAATTGCCTGTTAGCGAAGCCAACGAAGGCGATCGCATCATCCGTCTTTGGGTAGCAGACAACGGCATCGGTATTGCTCCAGAACATCAAAAACGGATTTTTCGCGTTTTTGAACGGCTTCACGGTATCGAGTCATACCCCGGAACTGGTATAGGATTAGCTATTGTACAAAAAGCAGTCGATCGCATGGGCGGTCAAGTTGGGGTGGAATCGCAATTAGGACACGGCAGTCGATTTTGGATAGAGCTGAGGAAAGGATGAGGCAAAGGCAGACGATTTTGCTGGTGGAAGATAGCCCCGTTGATATTCTGTTGATGCAGCGGGCGTTTCGCAATCAGATTTTTACTAATACTTCGCTGCAAATTGTCCGAGATGGAGATGCAGCGGTTTTTTATTTAAATGGTGATGGAGAATACAGCGATCGCGAGCGCTATCCTTTACCTGCGATAATTTTACTAGATTTGAAGTTGCCCAGGCGATCGGGTCACGAGGTTCTGAGTTGGCTCAAACAGCAGCCGCAACTCAAACGTTTACCTGTGATTGTTCTTACATCTTCGAGGCAAACATTAGATGTCAATCAAGCTTACGATCTAGGCGTTAATTCTTATTTGGTTAAACCTGTCGGGTTTGCTTCTTTATCGGACATGATGCAGAGTTTTGGCGAGTATTGGCTCAACCAGACCGAACTGCCGGAACCTATAGAATTTTCTGGTTTATAGTAGCGTTATCCCAATTTTTAGGGTTTATTTCCTCGTTGTCAGACTTTTCCTCGTAATGAGAGATTTGAGATACTTCGACTTGGCTGTACAAGTTTGAGATTTACTTGTAGCGCCGTGAATCTGGGAGTTTGAACTTTGGTCTAAGATTTTGTAATCTCCACTTCTGCTGTCGTGGGCTTGTATCCATTTTTGGGTGGTCATCAGTCATTCCCAATTCTTTAATCTCAAATATAATCAAATCAAAACTGGTAGAAGTTGGTCTTGAGGTGGCGAGTCCTGTATCATCTGTTCCTGTGCGATGAATCCAAGATTGACGGGAGGCTAATCAACCTCGAAAATCGTAAGGCTGGGATTTTTACCAGAAAGAATTGGTTGAAAGCCCGCCCGCCTTTGACGGAGAAATTAAAATTAGACTATTCATTACTCCAATCCTCGGACTTAAGGGTAGAGGTTGCCCTCAAAAGTCAACTGTCAAGTGTCAAGTGTCAACTGTTGAAGCAAGGCATTGACTAATATAATACCCACAAGGTTCGAGAGAAGAAATTAGGTTATGTATCTGTTAGCAAATACTGGGAAAAAACTACCGACAGCATAATCTGTGAGATATAATAAAATACAAGCAAATACAATTAAAAAAATCCGAGGATAGTTAATTAGCACTAAATATTGAAACAACGGAACTCCTCAATAACATATTTTTAGATTCAAGAATGTTTGTGCCAATACAAAAAGCCCAAAAACCATGCTGTCTATTCTGTTGATCGACGACAACCCGAACGATCGCCTGATGATCGAGCGAGAACTGAGAAAAACTTTGCCCGATTTAGAAGTTAAGTCGGCGATAGATGCCCCAAGTCTCGAACAAATCCTGGTCGTCGGGGGTTTTGACATGGTGATTACCGATTACCAAGTGCGCTGGAGCGACGGATTAACTATTCTCAAACAAGTTCAAAGCCAGTACCCAAATTGTCCGGTAATTATGTGTACCGACAGCGGCAGCGAACAAGTGGCAGTCGAAGCGATGAAAGCGGGTTTGAGCGATTATGTGTTCAAAGGGCGACACTTCAATCGGCTGGCGTCTGCCGTGCGCGAAAGTTTGGAAAAACAGCAGTTGCGCGAGAATTACGCAAAAACTTCGGCGCAGTTGGCAATTTCTGAGGAAAGGCTGAGGGTAGCTATCTGCGCCTCGCAAATGGGAACTTGGGATTGGAATATATTAACTGGCGAGGTGGTTTGGTCGGAGGGACACGAACTGTTATTCGGGTTGGAAAAAGGCAGTTTTTTGGGAACTTATGAAGCATTTTTTGCCTTTATTCACCCGGACGATCGCGATTCTATTGCTCGCGCGATCGCCTTTTCTTTAGATAACAAGATAGAATACCAGCACGAATTTAGAGTGATTTGGCCCGATGGCAGCTTGCACTGGATCGCGGCTAGGGGCAAGTTTTTTGATGATGGTACTGGTAAATCGGTGCGATCGATCGGCGTGGTTTGGGATATTACCGATCGCAAGTTATCCGAAGCCAGAATACAGGAAAACGAGGAAAATTTGCGCTTTGCCCTAGAAGCAGCTAACACGGTTGCTTTTAGTTGGGATGTTGTTTCCGCTGAAATCCGCCGTTTTTCCAATGCCCAAACAGAGATAGGTTTGCACCCGGACAGCGCAGTTGGTACTTTTGAGGAAAAAAAGAATGCGGTGCATCGAGATGACCGCGACAGCTTTTTGGCAGATTTGGATGCGGCACTCAGCGGCTCGGGATTTTACGACTCGGAACACCGCCAAGAGCGCCCCGACGGTTCGGTGATTTGGCTTCACGACAAAGGGCGGGTGGTTTTTGACGCATCCGGTAAACCAGTGCGACTGTTCGGCGTAGCGATCGACATTACCGCTCGCAAACAGTTAGAATACGATCGCTCCCAGGCTTTGGCGCGCGAGCGATCGTATCTGCACCGCCTGCAAAAGTTAACCTCCGCCTCAGTTGCGCTCCACTCCATGCTTTCGGTAGCAGACATCGTTCAGTTAGCAGCAGATAGCGCCCGCCAAATTCTGGAAGTCCACCAAGCAGCCGTCAACCTCAGCCCTTCCGCCCACTGGGATGTTGGAATTAGCAAGTTTTCCCTATCCGAAAAATACGCCCAGTGGCAAGATTACTGCGAAGAGCCAGACGGTACGGGCATTTATCAGGAAGTTTGCCGGCACCAACAGGCGATGCGGATGACTCAAAGCGAGTTAGAGGCTCACCAGGCGTGGCGGAAGTTCGGCAAGGCTGCCGACAAGCACCCGCCGATGCGGGGCTGGCTGGCGGTACCGCTGACGGCTCGCGATGGCAGAAATATGGGATTGATTCAGTTGTCGGACAAGTATGAGGGGGAGTTTGGGGAAGATGACGAAAGTATTTTAATGCAGTTGGCTCAGGCAGTTTCGGCGAGCATCGAAAACGCGCGGCTTTATGAGGAATCTCAGCAAGCAAATCGCATGAAAGATGAGTTTTTAGCAACTCTTTCTCACGAGTTGCGATCGCCCTTAAACGCGATTTTGGGCTGGGCGCAATTGCTACGAAATCGCAGTTTCAGTCCGGCAGCTACCGCACGGGCGTTGGAAACGATCGAGCGCAATGCTAAATTGCAAACTCAATTGATTGAGGATTTGCTGGATATTTCGAGAATTATTCGCGGCAAATTGACTTTAAATCCTTGTCCAGTAAATTTGATTTCGATGGTGGAAGGAGCCGTAAATACGGTGCGGTTGGCGGCCGATGCTAAGTCGATCGACGTGGAGTTGGCAATTCTAGATTTGGGCTTGGATACTGCTGAATTTTGCCCGCTCAAAGAGGTTTATGGCGATCGCGAATCTCCGTTAAATCCGAGATTTTTGGTATCGGGAGACCCCGGCCGCTTGCAGCAGATAATTTGGAATTTGTTGACGAATGCGATTAAGTTTACGCCGCGTGGCGGGCGAGTGGAAATCCGGTTGCAGCGATTTGATTCGGAGGTTGAGCTAACTGTTACCGACACCGGAATTGGGATTGCTGCGAATTTTTTGCCTTACGTGTTTGAGTCTTTCCGGCAAGCGGATGCTACGATTACTCGCAATTATAGCGGTTTGGGGCTGGGTCTGGCGATCGTCCGGCAGTTGGTGGAACTCCACGGCGGCAGGGTTTGGGCCCAGAGTCCGGGACTGGATATGGGTTCGACTTTTACTTTCCGCCTCCCTTCGATTCCGGTAAATTCGATCGCCCCTGAGGAAGCGTCGGTGTTGGCTGGCGGTGGTAATTTACAGGGAGTCAAGGTTTTGGTGGTTGATGACGAGGTGGATTCGCGGGAATTTATGATGTTTGTCTTGAGCGATTCCGGGGCGGCTGTCAGGGCTGCATCCTGTGCTGCTGAGGCGTTTGAGGTGGCTTCGGAGTTTGTGCCGGATGTTTTGGTCAGCGATATCGGAATGCCTGAGGAAGACGGCTATTCGCTGCTGTTAAGGCTGCGTTCTCTGGCAACCCAAAGCGGCAGGAAGTTTCGGGCGATCGCCCTGACGGCCTATGCTAGAGATGAAGACCGCGATCGGGCTTTGAAAGCTAGTTACGATCGGCATCTGACTAAACCCGTACAGCCCGATGTCTTGGGTAATTGGTAATTGGTAATTGGTAATTGGTAATTGGTAATTGGTAATTGGTAATTGGTAATTGGTAATTGGTAATTGGTAATTGGTAATTGGGAATTGGTAATTGGGAATTGGTAATTGGTAATTGCGAATTATGCGCCACTTTGAAACAGGTTTCTCCATTATGTGTAATATCAAATCCGCTCTTCATCGGAATTATTCATCTCTCTTATAGCGGTTCTTAAAAAAGTGAGGTATGCCTGCGTGCCCTATGCCCTATGCCCGATACCACCGCACTGTTGCTGAGACTCGGCTATATAAGACCTTTATTAGCTTGTGTTAATATGCTAAGATATCCAAAAACTACGGTAATTTGGTGGACAAACTTCAGACAGACATAGAGGCAATTTGCTCTCAGATTGAGGCTTTGCGCCGCGAACGCCAACAGCTTAGCACTGGCGCGATCGCCCCAGCGGGGGATTCGCCCCAAGCCATCGCTGATGCTTACCGCCGTCACGCGAGGGAAACAGCACAAGTGTCGGCAGAAGTCAAGGGAATAGATGATGCGATCGCAGCTCTGTCTGCTCAACTGAATCAGAAACAGCAGCTATCGGTAAACTTGCAAAGAATCAGTCCGATGGAGCAGCAAGTTGAAGAGGGAAGAGAGCTCGCTCGCGGACACGCGGAACGGATTAACGAACTGGCGGCCCAATTGTCGGGAGAAGTGAAGGAACTTAAAGCCATTGCCGACCAAATTAGTCCCAGCTACTGGCAGGTTTATTACAAGCCTTTTATTACGGGTTTTAAGAGTATTTCTGTACCCTACGTGCGATCGGACGGGGATGTTTGGACTATTGTCAATCGAGTAGTTTAGAGAGGCTGCGGGATCAGAAATTGGAACCACTCAAGACATTTTTTCTGTCCCTCTTCCTCTACTTCAACCGCGCAGCAGTTGCTTAATCGTGCCCACCAATTCCTGAGGGTGAAACGGCTTGGCGATGTAAGCGTCGGCTCCTTGTTTCATTCCCCAATAGCGATCGAACTCTTCGCTTTTGCTCGAACACATTACCACGGGCAAATTCTGAGTTTTGGGGTCGCTCTTGAGCCGGCGACAGACTTCATAGCCATTCATCCGGGGCATCACGATATCCAGAACGACTAAATCCGGGCGGTTGGCTTTGATTTGCTCTAGAGCTTCTACGCCATCACTAGCTACCGTGACATTGAGTCCTCTACCTTTGAGCAAGTCGGCGATCATCTCCCGCAGAGTGACGCTATCATCAACAACCATAACTGTACTCATAGAATAATCCCTACCAAGTTTCTGGGTTGAAACGTTCACATTAACGTTTGCATTAACGTTCACCTTCAAAGGTGTCTTTTCCTGATTGAGATTGCGCTCTGCTAGATGTAGTTTACCCACTTTTGCTGATTTCCCAATCATTTTTTAAAGAATTACTGCGAACCAAATATCCGCGTAATCTCGGTTGACACACGAGGCTATGTCCGTTAGTCTATCATTTTCTTTCTCAAATGGTACGTTTGTCAAAAAATGATTGTGCAGGTTGGTTGTGCATTTCGGGTAGAGGAGGGCGGCACGGCGCCGCTTGGAGCGAAATTTGTCTAATTTTGATTTTTTGTACCTAAAGCCGATAGTTTTTGGTCGTAGAGGGTGTCTAAACCGACCGAGCGCTGCCGGTAGCTGTTAGGATCGTTTTTGCAGCCGTTAGCCACGATTCCCAAAACCGAAGCTCCAGAAATTTTTAATTCTTCTAAAACTTTGCGAACTTGCGCTCGGTCTGTTTTGGCAATTTGCACGACCATAATCGTAGCGTCGGTGTGAGCTGCTATCAAGTGGGCGTCTGCCAAGCCGGCTAGCGGTGGGGTGTCATAAATCACTAAGTCAAAAAATGCTTGAAACTGCTCCATCAGATACTGCATTTTTTTGGAAGAAAGCAGCTTGATCGGATCGGGCGGAATTTGTCCTGCGGTAAGTACGAACAAATTGTCTTGATTCAAAGCTCGCTGAATCGCGTCGTTGAGACTGAGATCAGTGGAAATGGCATCGGCTAGCCCGCGCACGTTCGGCAGTCCTAGCTTAGTATGCAGTTGCGGGCAGCGCAAATCTGCATCTACTAACAATACTCGCTGTCCGACTGCTGCTGCGATCGCGGCCAGGTGCAAAGCTACTGTAGATTTGCCGTCTCCAGCCACGGCCGAGCTCACTAAAAGCGATCGAATTGCCGTACCTGCACTGAGCAAGTGAATATTGGTGTAGAGCGATCGAAATGCTTCTAAAAATTGATAGTCCAACTCCCTAAAAATACTTTGACCCCCGATGAGCGTCGGAGGAGTAGGTTCAGTGTCGAGGGATTCGAGAACTTGCACTTGCGACTTCGACGACGAGCGAGCCGAAGTTAGTTTCCTCGGCCTCGCTGGCTGTCTGCGCCTGACTTTTTTGCTAAACGGAATCACCCCGATCACCGGCAATTTTGTGGCGATTCTCAGTGCTTCTGGAGTGTGGAAAACAGTATTTAGCACCTCTACGAGCAAGCCGACTGCTATGCCCAGCAGACTGCTTAAAATTAGTGCCAACGCTAACTGTCTTTTGGTTTGTTTGATTGTAGCTGGGATCGGCCTATTGAATTTGTCTAGCGGAATTTCCGGAGGATTGATCAGCACCCAAGGTATTTGCTGTTGAGCTGCATCAATCCGCAAGGCTTCCCGTTTTGCCAAAAAGTCCGACAAACTCTTAGTAACAACTTGTTGTTCCCGCACTAAATTGTCGTATTGTCTCGTTGTTACTGAAAAATTTCTAATTTTTTGGTAGAGAGCCTTTTGCAAAGCAGTCATTTCGCGATCGCGCGCCTCAACTTCTTTGATTTGGCTTGACAAATTTCCCATCACCACTTCTTTTGCTTGTTGAGTCGCCGTTAAAATCAGTTCTTCCCGACTTTTTCGCAGTGCTAAAACAGGCAAACTGTCATCTCTATACTGAGCTAATTTCAGGGACAAGTCTGAGTCTATTTTCTGGATTTGAGATAACAGTCCGCCGTAAGCTTGTCCTTGGGTCATCAATACGCCAATGGGGTTATTTTTATCCAGTAAATTTTGATAGCTTTGGTAGAGATTCCGCATCCCTTTTAACTGTACCTGGAGTCCTACTTGCTGTCCCCGAATGCTTTGAACTTGTTCTGACAGAGATTTTCCCTCTAGCTGCGGCTCAAACAAGTTGCTATTCTGGCGCAGTCTTTGGACTTGCAGTTGCAAAACTTCGACTCTTTCTCGGAGCTTGGGCATCTCCATGTCTATAAATTTAATACCTTGATTGATGCCCGTCAACCGCTGCTGCAAGCTATATTCTAGATAAGCTTTAGAAACCTTATCCAATACGCCGTAAATTTTATTTGGTTCTGAATCTTTGTAGCGAACTTCTAAGATTTTTGTACCTTGCTGTTTGCCATCTCTTCCGTAGCTGACGCGGCTGATCGACAGTTTTGTCATCAGTTCGCTGTAGGTTAGGTTGGGATTCCAAGCTCGCAAATCTTGAAGCACTGGCTGCATCATTTTGGGGCTGCGTAAAATCCTAATTTGGGTTTCGTAATCTACTAAACTAATTCCTTCTATATTAATTTTTGCTAAGTCGGCAGCGACGGTATTGTCTAATTGTTTGGATAGCAAACCTTCAGCGGTTGCTGGTTCTACTAACAGAGAAAATGAGCCTTCATACTCCAGCGTTATCCGTTTAGAAGCGGTGACGATCCCTGTTCCTGCGAGGGCGCTCAAAGCAATTGTGGCTGCTGCCATCACCAGGATACGGCGGCGCAGGACTCCTAACAGCCACGACAAGTCTAGCTTTTCTTCCTCTGTCTCCTCGACGAACCTATCTCTGTAGTTCTGAGCCGAGAAGTCGGGCAGTTTGCCATTAGATTTGGGTGTGAAGGGTTGGTAATCTTGTCTGCTATCCATATTCAGCCTGGGTATTCTTGAGGTTTATATTTTTGATGTTGATATTTTTGAAGCTGCCACGCCGCGACGCCAGAAATTCTATTGTTTAATTTATTCTAGCCTTTCGCAGGAATTATCCACCTCACCAGCAACGTTCTTACCTGAATAAACTTCGGAGAACGTTTATAAAATTTAACACTCCGGTAGCTGGCCCGACAGGCCCGACTACAGCGTTCATGCGGTCTATGAAGTTGACGATACCGCTGCGGGATACGATAATCATGTCGTTGTTCCGAAGTTGAGGATTGACTTCTTCGTTAATGCCTTGAGTTAAATCGACTTCGATCGTCCGTTTAGTAGCAGTACCGTCCTGATTGAGGCGGACTAGCTCAATTTTATTCCTTCTAGCTCTCGTATTCTCGTAGCCAAAAAATCCTCTGGAAACTAAAGCTTGATTGAGGGTGGCATTAGGTGGCAGCCTCAACGGATCGAGAGATGTTCTGACTTCTCCTACTACATAAACGTTAATGCCGGAAGGAGCAAAGTTAGTGCTAGCCAGCACGCCAGCTTCTGCGGGGTTGACGATAGTTGCTTTGGGAACGATGATGGTGTCTCCCTGCTGGAGGATGGTATCTTGGGCGCCGTCGCCGGACTCTAGGAATTGCCACAGGTTGACTGGAATGATTTGTTCGCCTCTTCTGGTGACGCGGCGCACTTGAATTTGGCGGATGTCGGCTTCGGAGGTAATTCCGCCTGCAAGCTGAATGGCGCGGATGACGGTGGGGAATCCTTCTCGGCTGAGGTCGCTATTGGTGTTGCCGCCGATGACTACGTAAGCCCCCGGGCGGGTTACTTGGCCGACGATGGAGATCGATCGAGGTTTTTCCGGCGGCGGCGAGAAGTTGGCGATCGCAAATTGGCGCGCCTCTGCTTGGTTGAAGTTCGCGACGGTAGGGATCACAATCGTGTCTCTGTCTTGCAAAATGATATCTTGAGAGATGTCTCCTTCTTGCAAGAATTTCCATAGGTTAACGTTGAGCACTTGGTCGGGGCCGTCGGGTTGGGGACGGCGGACGCGGATGTTGCGGATGTCAGCGACGCCAGTGACGCCTTCTGCGAGTCTGAGGGCTTGGGTGACGGTTGGGTACTGCACGCTGGGCGCGACCCCCGGGCCTGGAGTGAGGGCGATCGTGAAGTTTCCGGGCCTAGTTACTTCTCCGATGACGCCGACGTTGAGGGGGCGGGCGGCGACGAGGCTGACTGTAACTATCGGATCTTTGAGGATGCGGCGGTAGGCGTTGCGGATGATGGTGGTGGCTTCCGCTAAGGTACGGCCGCGGATCGAGATCAGACCGATCAGCGGGAGGTTGACGGAACCGTCTGAGAGGACTTCGTAGCCACGGGTGAGCTCTGGTACTTCGAGTATTTCTACTTGGATGCGATCGCCACCGCCGAGTTTGTAGCTTTGGGGCGATCTTCTAACGCCGACAGGTGTTGTGACTGCGCCAGGACGCAATGGTAGTTGCGCTGTTGCACCAAGCGGGAACCCGAGGGAAATACTCGCGCAGGCGATCGTCCACAACATCAAACTCAAGACTGGCGGGTTTACTTGTTTGGAAAAATCAGTGTTAGCCACAGACTACTTATTTTATTTGAGGATCATTCACCAGTTTAATCGCCGATCGTTGAAAAGCAATGTCGATCGCAGATACAAAGAAAAAAATCATCAAATTTTCTTCCCCTCCCCCTCCCGGCAATTATCTAGAAGGCAGAATAAAAAAACCTCGGCATTCCCCAACCCCTCTCCTCATACCCAACCAACCAACACTTTAGACCAGCAGCAGCTTATATAGAAAGATCGCCGGCGACAAATACCTCGGTTTATTGTTATTTTGGTGGAATTAGCCCGCTGCTAAATTGGTATTTTTCTCAGAGAGGGTAGATATTTATGGCGAGAATGATTAAAGAACTAATTCTCAGCAATAATTTGTTGCTGATGATATTGGGTGTCAGTGGCTTGGCGATCACTCTGTTGATATTTCAGATTGCCAGCAAAAAACAAATTGGTATTACTTTAGAAAAGTGGTTTGCAGTTCTGTACATTTTCATGTCTCCTCATGTTAATGTACCTCCTTTTAATTATATGCACTTTATCAATATCACTGACCCTGAGGGTGGAGTAATTAAGCAGCTTCCTTATGTATTTTATCCCTGGATAGTTTTTATTTTATGTGGGAAATTTATTAATTTTTGTAAACACAAACTTGTCGAAGGATTGTTATTTGTGGTGCTGAGAAATCCGGCTTTTTCGCTATATTGTTGGCTACCAATAACATCGACACTGTGGTCGCTAGTTCCTGATATTACGCTGAAAGCGGGGATAGCATTTACAGGTTTTACGGTTGTGGGTTTTTATATAGGTGCGCGATATGAGTGGCACGAACTATCAGCCTTAGTGCGATGGGGCTATACCTCGGTGGGTATAGTTAGTTTTTTGCGCTACCCGAATGTGACACGGGAATTGTCAGGAATTACCAGTCACAAAAATTCTCTGGGCAGCATCATGGTAGTAAGTACAGCACTTTGGTACCTGCACTATTCCCAAGGTGCTAAAACTCAGAAAGAACGCTGGATAGCTCTGGCATTCATGTTTTTTTCCTTTTATTTGGTTAGAACTACTAGCTCTGGGGGTTCTCTAGTTAATAGTTTGATGCTCATAGTTGTAGTATCATCCTTAAGCTTTTTGAGCAAGTTAAAGTTTCAATGGGCCTTTACTTGTATTGTCGGCTTTACGATCTTCGGTATCATAGGTAGCATTTATATAATCGACAATTTGGAATCCATTGTTGTCGGAGGTTTAGGAAAAGATTTGACTTTGACAGGACGCACGGAGTTCTGGCCGCAATTAATCGCGGCAGCCAACCAGCGTCCTTGGTTTGGCTATGGATTTGAGGGATTTTTTCAACAAGCATTAATAGGCAAGGAGACCCCAGCTTATTATATATATACTACGAGTGGATTTCAACCTAAAACTGCTCATAATGGTTCCATAGCAGTCTTACTCTCTTTCGGCTATCCAGGACTGGTTCTAATCTTAATTTCTGTGTTGACAAATCTGATTTTCGCCGTCCGGCAACTGAGCCGCAGCCCGCTATCTCAAGCGGGGATACCGATTATTTACTTAGTTTTTATTATTTTGAACAACCTAACTGAAGGTTCTCTATGTGATATTGGGGATGTCTGGCTTGCCTACGTGTTAATAACAGTTAGACTCAGTATCGATAGTGGCAAATCTCCATCCAGCAACCGGCGTATTTCCGGAGGCGATTTGGTGGCGCCATCTTGATCCAGATTGAATCATGATTAACTTGCAGAAGTTGAAAATTGCTCGAACTATGATATACTATATTAATGAGCCTGGTTTTTGATTAATTCCCGAACGCTCGAAAAGTATATTTATTTCTGACAAGGACTGAAAACTTTCTGATGTTAGATAAGCTAAATGCGGTCAGTCAAAAGCTCGGCCCCGGCCTCCGCCAGGTACTCGGCAACCTGGCTTGGCTGTTGACTGACCAAATTTTGCAGATGAGTCTGGGTCTGCTGGTGGGAGTGTGGGTAGCACGATATCTGGGCCCGGAACAATTTGGCTTAATCAATTATGCGATCGCCTTTGTTTCGCTGTTTTCCTCGGTGGCAACAATGGGATTGGGTACTCTGGTAGTGCGAGACATTGCTCGCAATCCCGACTGCAAAGAAGAGACTCTAGGGACTGCTTTTGCCATACAATTAGCAGGCGGAATCATCACTTTACTGCTCACTGTCACAGTGATTTCAATACAGAATCCCAATGACAGCTTAACTCGTTGGCTGGTAGGGATTATCGCCGCCGGCACGATTTTTCAGTCCTTTGAAACAATAAATTTTTGGTTTCAATCTCAAGTTAAATCTAAGTATACAGTTGTCGCTAAAAATTGCGTATCATTACTGGTTGCAGGACTCAGAATCGGATTAATTCAACTCAAAGCACCACTGATTGCTTTTGCTTGGATCAGGTTGGGAGAGGTAGCATTAGCCGGATTGGCGATCGCAATTGTCTATCAAAACAAGGGAAATGATTTAAAGCTGTGGCGAGTCAGTTGGCAGCGAGGTAAAGAACTGCTTCACGAAAGTTGGCCGCTGGTGCTTTCAGGCTTGGCGGTTTTTATTTATTCCAAAATCGATCAAATCATGCTCGGCTCTATAAATAAAACTGAGTTAGGATATTATGCAGTTGCAGTCAAATTATCAGAAATATGTGATTTTTTGCCTGTGATCATCGCTTCTTCTATTTTCCCGAAACTCGCACAGTTAAGAGAAAAAAATTATGGCGAATACTTAAAAAACTTTCAGATTTACTCAGATGCCATGTTATTTTTGTGGTTGGGAGTGGCATTACCAATCTCTCTGCTAGCTCCTTTCATAGTCCAAACTCTCTACGGCGCTCAATATACAGAGTCAGCCAGGGTATTGTCAATCTACGTTTGGGCTCAATTTGGCAGTAACTTCGGCATCGCTAGAAATACCTATTTTGCCTTAGAAGGTCAACTGCGATACGGTCTTTACTTGACATTTATTGGCTCATTTTTTAATATAGTATTGAACTCTCTACTAATTCCTAAATATGGAGCTTTTGGAGCAACTGCGGCAACTTTAATTACTTATTTCTATGTAATTATTTTAGTCAACTTTTTGATTAAAGAACTGAGACCTTTTGGTAATTTAATTCTGAATTCGCTGAATTTATACAAGGCTGCATCCAGGCTGATAGGATTGATCAAATGATTGAAATTAAACCCAAGCTCGAACACCGATCGCACTGTCCCTCTTCTGGGCAAATACTCAAACCTGTCAAAGTATTGTGGCAAGGTTCCCGCATCTGTGTTGTGTCTGAGTCTCCAGGAGGTGGCGAAATCATTGACGAGTTGAGAATTGGCCACGCGGCTAAAACTGCTTACAGCATTAACTTAGCTGAAGGAACAACTTTTAGTGATGACAAATATGCGGAAGAATTTTTAGCAAAACCCTTGCTCAAATCTCTGCAAAATCCTCAAAACGAACACCTAGAAATTACTCAAGAAATCTTTAAATCTTGCGATCGGGCGATCGTATTAAACTGCATCGATTATCTGTACGGACACAGCCTTTTAAAGTTGCTCAACGCACAGAGACATTTAGAATCTCACCCAGAATTTGGTTTGATTGTCATTGTCCAAAAATTTATGAGGTGGATGGTTCCCGAAGGAGTTGCTGAAGTCTGGACAGTACCTATATCGCTGAAAAACGGTCAGTGTTACTATCCCAGTTTTGGCAATTTTGTCAGCAAACAGTTAGAACGTTTCCAGGAAGTTTACATCAGTGAAGCCTATTCTCACCCCAGTCAATTTGACATTAGTAAATTTACGGGGGTTGCCAAACACGATTTTGATAAGGAAGAATACAAAATTACTTTTGTTTGGCGGGAAGATCGGCTGTGGTGCCGGCATTTGGTTGTCAAAATTTTCAGAAAAATTAACTTGCTACAAATTCCTTTAAGTATTCAAAATTGGAAAGTGCAGAGGTTGTTTGCGAAAATGCGAAAGTTGCTGCCGCAAGCTAAGTTTGCAGTTGTAGGTTTAGGCAAAAACACTAGCTTTCCAGAGTGGGTAGAAGATTTCAGAGTGGATAAGTTCGATGAAAAAACTGAGAGGCAAATGTGTCAGGTTTATTCAGAGAGTCGCTTGGTAATTGGGATTCACGGTTCCAATATGTTGCTGCCTTCGGGACACGCTGGTATGACGATCGATATGATCGATGAAAGGTGGGGCAATTTTGCTCAAGATATTTTATATCAAGAAACAGATCCCAGACTGTCTTCGTTTCGCTATCGATATCTGCCGCTGGCGACTAGCTTAAAAAACTTAGCGCATATTGGTTCTGAAATGATTATCAAGCGCTTGGATTTCTATTTTCACATGACGGGCGATTCCCTTAGGGATAGCTTCGCTTCACGGCTTTAATTTACTCCAAACTTTAAAGATAACAGGAGATATACACGATGAATGACAGCGGTTCTGTTTACATAGTTACTGGAATGTGCTGCGATGAAGAAGGCCAGGAAAGTAAATATCCCCAAGGATCGGATGCTAAATCTTCTTCGGAAAAATTTCAATCAGTTTACTGGCGATGTGCGGTGGTATATTTTGCTTCCAGCGTTAGAAATAACCCGGCAGCTCAGCATATCTTATTTACGAATGCCGATCGCATTCCAAATATTGAAAGCTTTAACACCGTTGAGTTTTTCGACAAAATCGGAGTTAAAGTTGTCCGGATTCCATTTACCTATCAGCCACCAATGGAATACTACCCCGCCTTCAGAAGTACGTTTTTTAAGTTTGACATTATTCAATATTTGAAAAATCATTCAGCGTTAAACGATCGCTGTATAGCTTTAGACTCTGACTGCGTGTGGGTAAACTCCGCCGATCGCATAATTGCCGATATTGAAAAACAAGGTTTGGCTACCTACGATTTGTACGAGCCTGAAGACAAAAAAATCAGCGGTTTAACCAGGCGAGAAATGCAGAAAATTTATGAGGAATTAGGCTATAAAGTAGATGAGCCTCCCAAGTATTTTGGTGCAGAATTTATCGTAGGAAGTGGCAAACACATTAAAATATTGTCCGACGAAGTAGACTCGATCTGGGAGACTTGCTTGCAAAGATTTGCCGAAGGAAAGACAAAATTAAATACAGAAGAGCAGATGCTCACCTACATTTACAACAAGCTGGGATATGCTCGCAGCAGCGGCAATGCTTATTTTAATCGAGTGTGGACATCGCCGATCATTCATACGGCAACTGAGGCTGATTTAAAAATGGATATATGGCATTTGCCAGCCGAAAAAGGATACGGAATTAAGCGAATTTTTGCACAAGTTTCTAATCCCCAATCAGATTTTTGGAATTTGCCTTTAGGAGAGCAGTTTACTAAATATGTTGCGGGTTATGTTGGCATACCACAACGGAATATTTCTAAGACTGTCTTGGATGTTTTTGACAATAGAATTTCTGGTATCAAAAGGAGATTGTCGAAAGTCAAAAGTGTTGTCAGCAATTAGCATAGTGGAGTTGTGTAAATGTTCGATCGACCGTTAAAAACCCCCGTCGCATTTATTATTTTTAAACGCCCCGAAGAAACTCAGAGAGTATTCGCAGAAATTCGCAAAGTCAAGCCGTCAAAATTGTTAGTAGTTGCTGACGGGCCGCGGCCGGACAAGCCGGGAGAAGACGCGCAATGCGCTGCGGCTCGCGCGATTATTGAGCAGGTGGATTGGGAATGCGAAGTTTTGCGGAACTATGCTGAGACTAATTTGGGCTGTCGCCAGCGAGTTTCTAGCGGGTTAGATTGGGTGTTTGATACGGTGGAAGAGGCGATTATTATTGAGGATGATTGTTTGCCTGATAGTAGCTTTTTCTACTTTGCCGAAGAGTTGTTGGAACGCTACCGATACGACGAAAGAATTATGTCGATATCTGGTCAAAACGTGCAGTTTGGCAAGCAGCGAACTGATTGTAGCTACTACTTTTCTCGCTACACTCATTGCTGGAGTTGGGCGAGTTGGAGGCGAGCTTGGCGACACTACGATCTAGATATGAAGCTGTGGCCGTCGGTTCGAGATGGAAATTTTTTGATGGATGTATTGGAAGATGCTCATGCTGCCAAAATCTGGACTAAAACTTGTCAGTTGTGTTACGACAAAGCTATTGATACATGGGATTTTCAGTGGACATTTGCGAGTTTTATTCAAAATGGTTTGAATATTTTGTCTAATGTCAATTTAGCTGCAAATATCGGACACGGAACGGGGGGGACTCACACGGATGATATCAATAGTCCCTACAACAATATGTCTGTTGAACCGATCGCCTTTCCTCTAAAACATCCTCCGTTTGTGATTCGCGATGCCCAAGCGGATCGCTTTACTCAAGAGAGTTTATATGATTACGATCCGAAATTGGTCAAGAAAGTCCAGCGCAAAATTAAAGGATTATTGAAAATGTAAGTAAAAATGCTGTTTTTTAGATATCCTACTTTTTGAATGAGTCGGGGATTTGGGTCTTTGGTTTGGGATTTTTAAGGATTTAACCACAGAGGGCGCAGAGGGCGCAGAGAAAGAGAAGAGGAGAAGGGATTTGATAATGAGGATGTTTCGATGAATGTTCTGCTGGTGAGTAATTACGATCTTAAAGGCGGTGCTGCGAGGGCGACTTATCGGCTGCACAAGGGCTTGCAAAGTATCGGGGTGAATTCCGAAATTTTGGCTGGTTATAAGTTTAGTGATGATGAAACTGTGCGGTTGATGCCGACAAGGTTAGGAGAAAAGTTTAAGAGTCTCCGAGGAAAATTAAATAGATTGCCGTTAAAAGTTTATCCCAAACTAGGTCAGGTAATTTTTTCGCCGCAATGGGTTCCTGATTCCTTGGCATCGGAAGTTGCCAAAATTAACCCTGATGCGATCAATTTGCACTGGGTTTGTGAAGGTTATATGCAGATTGAAACTCTGGCTAAGTTTAATAAACCGGTGGTTTGGACGCTGCACGATATGTGGGCGTTTACGGGTGGATGTCACTACAGTGAAAATTGCGATCGCTATCTTGATGCTTGCGGTGCTTGTCCGCAACTGCACAGCACTAAGGATGCTGATATTTCTCGTTGGATTTGGCAGCGGAAAGCTGAGGCTTGGCAAAATTTGAATCTGACTTTGGTAACTCCGAGTCATTGGTTGGCTGAATGCGCGAAATCTAGTTCTTTGTTGAAAAATTATCCAGTTAAAGTCATTGCGAATGGCCTTGATGCTGAACTCTACAAGCCGCTGAACCGCCCGCAGGTGAGGGATAGTTTGAATTTGCCTCAAGATAAACAGTTGGTCTTGTTTGGGGCGATGCAGGGTACGGGCGATCGCTGGAAGGGGTTTCCGTTGCTGGTTCCGGCTTTGCAAAGCCTCAGTCAGTCGGGTTGGCAAGATAAGATTGAACTGTTGGTTTTTGGGTGTTCTGAGCCTGAAAGCCCGATCGATGTTGGTTTCAAAACTCATTATTTAGGCAGGTTGGATGATACTACTTTGTCACAGGTTTATGCAGCGGCGGATGTGATGGTTGTACCTTCGCGGTACGAAGCTTTTGGGCAGACGGCATCGGAAGCCATGGCTTGCGGTACGCCTGTGGTGGCTTTTGATGTGACGGGACTAAAAGATATTGTCGATCGCCAGTACAATGGCTATTTAGCCCAACCCTATGATACCGAGGATTTAGCGCGAGGGATTGCTTGGGTGCTAGAAGATGGTGAGCGGCACCAAAAGCTTTGTCGCCTAGCACGAGAGAAAGTTGAAGCCAAGTTTACCTTAGAAGTGCAAGCTCGCGAGTATCAAAATCTTTATCAAGAAGTTTGCCAAACTCCTAAGTAAGTAAAACTGATTAAATGTAAAACTTGTAGGGTATTTATAATGCCGATTTTTGGGTGTTTATTAGTATATTTTCGGACAGCCGACGTGTTGATTGTTACAATTACACCGTCAGGCAATTAGAGGCTGGGCAAAGCTGGCCAATCAAAAAATAAACGATCGACTAAATATCTTGATACTTGTGACAGATTAAGTTATTAATTGAATAGGACTCGCCTGCGATCGGCATTGTCGATCGCCCGAGGACAGTTTTATACCAATTTTGCACAAACAGCCCAATATTTGATATAGATGGAGCAGATAAGTATAGCAGTCCTGATGACTTGCCATAACCGCAAGTTAAAGACTTTGGCCACTCTAGAGTCGCTGTTTAAGCAAAAATTAACAAAGGAAATTGCACTCAATGCTTATCTGGTAGATGATGGTAGCACTGATGGCACAGCAGAAGTAATACAGCAAACATACCCTCACGTCAAGATTTTTTCGGGAGATGGTAACTTATTTTGGAATGGAGGAATGCGGGTTGCTTTCAGCGAAGCTATGAAAGACGATCCAGACTACTATGTCTGGCTCAACGACGACACCGTACTCGAACCAGAAGCTTTCAACGACTTGCTCGCCACCAGTAGCGAGCTAATCAAAAAAGGAGAAAAAAAGGCGATCGTTGCCGGCTCTACTCGCGATCCAGAAACCGGTGATTTTACATACGGCGGTATAGTCAAGATTACCCCATTACTTCCCTTTAAATTTCGCTTCCTTCAGCCAACAAAAGCACCTCAGCCTTGTGACAGCATGAATGGTAACTGCGTGTTAATTCCCCGCAGCGTGGTTGAACTGGTTGGCAATCTCGATCCAGCCTTTATTCATTATCTATCAGATTGGGAATACGGTCTGCGTGCCCGACAAAAAGGCTGTACAGTTTGGATAGCTCCAGGCTATCAAGGAACCTGTTCTCCCAATCCGCAATCAACAACAATAGCGGCTGCCAATATGAGTGAAGGCTTGGAAAAAATGAACCAACCCAAGGGTTTAGCTTTTAAAGATGCTACCCTTCAACCCTGGGAAGAGTGGAAAGTTTTTGCTCGCCGTCACGGTGGTTTATTCTGGCCAGTATATTGGTTGCTACCTTACAGAAGGTTAGTTTGGTTTTCAGTTTTAAGCAAGCTGGGATTCAATAAAAACAAAACTGAAGGTGAATAGCATGGTCGATAGAGATGATTTGCGCGTCGCTTGGCTGGTTCCAGAAGTAGAATTGGGCGCATATTGGCAGCCTGTATTAAGAGAATTTACAAAAGTATATAAAAATACTGTGTTTTATACTGGTCGCGTTTGGTCTGGGTTCGATCCGACGCTACCGGGAGCATCAGCAATTAAATTGGTAGGGGAGACTAAATTTGTCGAGACAGAAAAGATCGAAACAGGATACGATCGCGGTTTCATCGCAGTCTCGCCTAGCATCATCGGTCATTTGCTTAAATTTAGGCCACAAGTAGTTTTTCCTCAAGCTTTTTCTTTGTGGACTGTCTTGGTAATTCTCCTCAAACCGCTTTGTCAATGGCGAGTTGCAATTATTTATGACGGGAGTTCGCCAAACACAGATTTTCGAGATTCGAGTTTTCGGACATTCGCCAGACGCATTCTAGCTAAGTTTGCCGATGCTTTTGTTTCTAACAGCCAAGCTGGAAAAAGATATTTGGTGGAAGTTCTCCATGCACCCCAAGAGCAAGTTTTTACGAGAACTTATTTAGTTCCCGATGCGGAAACGCTGCTGAAACCTTTGGTCACAACCAAGCCACTAAATTTAGATCTCAAACACCCAGTTTTTTTATATGTGGGACGGATCACAGCTAGAAAAGGAATTAAGACGCTGTTAGAAGCTTGTGCCCTTCTCAAAAAGCAAGGATATTCTGATTATACTTTACTAATTGTTGGCAAGGGCGACCAGCGAGAGGAGTTGGAAGCTTTTATTAAAGAGCAAGATTTCCCCGAGCAAGTAAACTGGGTGGGATGGGTTGACTACGGAAGTTTGGGAGCTTATTTTCAGCTTGCTGATATTTTTGTTTTTCCTACTTTTGAGGATGTCTGGGGTATGGTTGTACCGGAAGCAATGGTGTTTGGGAAACCGGTATTGTGTTCTAACGGTGCAGCTTCCTGTGAGTTAATTGCGTCTGGGGAAAACGGTTATATTTTTGACCCTAACAATGCCAAGGAGTTGGCAGAAAAAATGCAGATTCTCATAGACAATCCTAATTTGATTGAATCGATGGGAGAGTGTTCGCGACAGCTAATTTCTCAAAAATCTCCTGAAACAGCAGCTAAAGCTTATGTCGAAGTTACATCTTTTTTGATGAAGTCAGTTGACGGTTGACGGTTGACAGTTGACAGTTGACAGTTGACAGTTGACAGTTGACAGTTGTTAGTTGTTAGTTGTTAGTTGTTAGTTATTGGTTATTGGTTATTTATTCCCAATTCCCAATTCCCAATTCCCAATTCCCAATTCCCAATTCCCAATTCCCAATTCCCAATTCCCAATTCCCAATTCCCAATTCCCAATGCCCAATGCCCAATGCCCTATGCCCTATTCCCTATTCCCAATTACCTATGAAAGTTCTATTATCTGCCTTTGCTTGCGAACCAAATCTAGGATCTGAAGAGGGAGTAGGATGGAATACTGTTATCCAATCTGCTAAACATCACGAAAGTTGGGTATTTACTCGGACGTTTTGTCGATCGTACATTGAAGCAGAACTAGAACGCAATCCAGTGCCCAACCTGCACTTTGTTTATTTCGATCCGTTTGGGTGGAGCGAAGATTGGAAAGGAAAACAAGGATTGCTGCAACTTCACTACTATCTGTGGCAAATCTGGGCTTATTTTATCGCTCGAAAGCTCGATCGCGAAATCGGTTTTGACATAGTACACCACGTAACTTATGTCAAACATTGGTCACCAAGTTTCCTGGCGCTGTTGCCGCATCCTTTTATTTGGGGGCCTGTCGGGGGTGCAGAAGCAGCACCAAAGCCTTTTTGGCAAGATTTTAGCCGCCGGGGCAGAATTTATGAAACACTGCGAGCATTGGCTCAAAGCGTAGGAGAACGCGATCCGTTTGTGGGGCTGACGGCGCGTCGCAGTGCGATCGCGCTAGCAACTACCGAAGAAACAGCAGCCCGACTGCGATTTCTCAAAGCAAAAAATGTGAAAATTTTCTCGCAAGTCGGTTTGTCCCAGCAGGAAATTGAGGAACTAGAAAAATTTCCAACCCCGCCCGATCGACCAATTAGATTTATTAGTGTGGGTCGTCTATTACACTGGAAAGGAGTGCACTTGGGACTCCGTGCATTTGCGGAGGCAAACGTGGAAGAATCGGAATACTGGATTGTGGGAGACGGCCCGGAAAGGAAGCGTTTAGAAGCTTTGGTAACAGAATTGGGACTGGCAAATAAAGTATATTTTTGGGGAGCTTTATCGCGTACTGAAACTCTTTCAAAAATGGGCGAGTCTCATGTTCTCCTCCATCCGAGTTTGCACGACTCGGGAGGTTTTGTATGTACTGAAATCATGGGGATTGGGCGTCCTACGATTTGTTTGGATTTAGGTGGGCCTGCGACTCAAGTAACGGCCCAAACTGGCATTAAAGTCAAGGCTAGCGAGCCCGAAAATTCGACGAAAGGTCTAGCAGAAGCTATAGTGTGTTTAGCGCACGATCGTGAATTGCGAGATCGCTTGGGTCAAGCCGGTCAAAAGCGCGTCCGGGAAATATATGACTGGAACATAAAAGGTAAATTTTTTGCCGAATTGTGCGCCGAATTGTGCGAAGATGTATTCCAAGGCAAATCAGGATAACTTCTGATTTGTGCGATCGCACAAAACAAAGAAAACTATATTTTTTAGGCGGTGAAACGTGAGCGTTGCAATTATTACTGGAGCGGCGGGTTTAATTGGATCCGAGGCTTGTAAATTCTTTGCCAAACAAGGTTTCGACATCGTTGGCATCGACAACAATATGCGTCAGTTCTTTTTTGGTGCTGATGGTTCTACTAATTGGAACCGCCAACAACTCGAAAAATCACTGGGAACAAAGTATTACCATTTAGATGTGGACATTCGCGACTATGAAGCGATTACCAATATCTTTCAGCGGTATGGCGAGTCGATCGAGTTAGTAATTCACACAGCAGCCCAACCCAGCCACGATTGGGCTGCCCGCGCTCCTAAAATAGATTTTACCGTCAACGCTAACGGTACTCTCAATCTTTTAGAAGTAACTCGCTTGTACTGTCCCAAAGCCGTTTTCATTTTTACTTCTACCAACAAAGTATACGGCGATACGCCCAACAAATTACCTTTAATTGAATTAGAACACAGGTGGGAAATTGAACCAGGTCACACTTACGAAGGTGGGATTCGGGAAGATATGTCAATCGATCAGTGCCTGCACAGTTTGTTTGGTGCGTCTAAGGTGTCCGCTGATATTTTAGTTCAAGAATACGGTCGTTATTTTAATATGAATACGGCTTGTTTTAGGGGTGGCTGTCTGACTGGGCCCAATCATTCGGGAGCTCAATTACACGGATTTCTCGCCTACTTGATGAAGTGCGCCGTGACAGGAACTCCCTACACCGTGTTTGGGTACAAAGGCAAGCAAGTCCGCGACAACATTCACAGTGCTGATTTAATTTCTGCTTTTTATGAATTTTATAAAGCTCCCAGAAGCGCCCAGGTTTATAATACAGGAGGAGGCAGATATAGCAATTGTTCGATGTTAGAAGCCATCCAGATGTGTGAGGCAATTGCTGAACGCAAATTTAATTGGACATATGCAGAAGGGAATCGCATTGGCGATCACATTTGGTGGATTAGCGACAACTCAAAATTTTCCAGCCACTATCCTGACTGGAAAATGAAATATAACGTCAAACAAATCCTACAGGAGATTTATGACTGTAACCGCGAGCGCTGGCTGAAAGAAGGGGCGCAGAATTGAGCGGGACAAAAATAATGGGCTGGCATTTTTGGTAAAGATTGAATACAACGTTAAACAAATCCTACAGGAGATTTATGACTGTAACGGCTGTTGGCTTACAGAGGTGTTCTATGATCGATCTCGGGAAAAAGAATGTACTAGGCATATTAGTAAATGCCCTGAATTATGAAGCGGCTGTCAGCAAAATTATTGCGGCAGCCAAGGCAGGAAAACCACTTTCAGTTTCGGCTCTAGCGGTGCACGGGGTAATGACAGGGGTTCTTGACAGCACTCACCGCTATCGGCTCAATCACATTGACTTAGTATTGCCGGATGGACAACCGGTAAGGTGGGCGTTAAATTTGCTCTACAATACGGGATTGCCCGATCGAGTTTGCGGGCCGAATGCGATGTTAGAAATCTGCGAACGTGCGGCCGAAGAAGGATTATCTATCTATTTGTACGGCTCTAAAGCTTCTGTACTGGAGGCTTTGTCTCGCAATCTCTGCCAACTTTATCCCAAGTTAATTATTGCTGGAACTCAGCCTTCTAAATTTAGGCACGTTTCGCCGGAAGAGAAAAAGGAAATTGCGCTGCAAATTCGCAACAGCGGTGCAGCCATTACTTTTGTAGGTTTGGGCTGTCCGCGACAAGAAGTCTGGGCTTACGAATACCGGGATGACATATCAATGCCACTGATTGCTGTAGGTGCAGCCTACGATTTTCATGCGGGAAATTTGGCTAAATCTCCTGAGATTTTAGGTAAGATGGGTTTGGAATGGCTGTTTAGGTTCATGAAGGAACCCCGACGCCTCTGGAAGCGGTATGTTTTGTTAAATCCGCTTTATATCTGGCTGTTTTTGCTGCAAGCTTTCAAATTAAAAGAGTTCGACCCCAAAGACGCCACGCCGCCTGTGGAAGAAGTATTGTATGGTTGAATTTTATCTATTGTGTTGTAAATAGTCAGTTTTGACTAATAAAAAGCCACAAGCCGAAAGTAGAAATAATAAATAATTATTTTAACTGGCAACTTTAAACTTGTGACTATTTAAATCGAGAATTAATGGGTTGTTTTCTGTGATTTTTGTTTTGCTTGCTTTGTAACTTGCTATTTAGATTGCTGAGGAACTAGCAGCCGTCATTGTTCGATCGTTTGGGGGACTTGAACTCGACAGCCAGCACAGTTGCAGCCTGAAGTTATGAGGGCGAGGTCTCCTATTTTGTCAGAGTTGATTTCTGGCAGCGAGGATTGGGTTTCGTCTTGATTTATGTCTGGATTGGCTGATATTTCGCCATTGCGCTCAATGCTGAAATTTGGGGCAATTGGGGCGCTAGCATTGGCGGGATTTACCGCGAAGAGCATTAAGCTTAAAGAACCGGAGCATCCCAGTACAGTCAGTAGGTTTTTGTTCACGATCGCTTTCGAGTAGAGGGGAAAGACATTAGTTTAACAGACTGATTTGAGCCATCGCATAAAATTTAACTTTTTATTTGAGATTGCTTGTTTGTATTGAAACAAGTTTGGCAATTAGTCTAGTCTAAATTCAGGCTATTGTATGTTTGTGGGAAAATTAACAAGATTCGAGCCGATCGACCGCACGGCTGTATCATTGATGGTATTGCTGAGTTTCGCGATCGGGTTTTTGCTTGCTCTGGGCGATCGATCTTTACCGAAAGTGCGCGATTTTAGCTGGGAAAACAAACAAGTAGGGGCGAGAGATACGGCTTTTGTCCTGACTTTCAGCCGCCCGATGGATCGTGCAAGCGTTGAAGCAAACCTGCACGTCGAGCCACCTTTGCCGGGAAAAATTAGTTGGTCGGGGCGACGGTTGGTATATACTTTAATCGCGCCTCCCCAGTACGATCGCACTTATACAATTTCATTGCAACAAGCGCGGGAAAAACTAGGTTCTGACAAACAAGGAAATGCGATCGCACCGTTTGTCAGTCAATTTAGCACGCCCGATCGCGCTTTTGTTTACACTGGCACAGAAGCCTCAGAAAAAGGGCGGTTAATTCTTTACAATCTCACCCGCAAACAAAAAATCATCCTCACCCCTGAAAATTTAGTAATTAAAGATTATAAAATTTACCCAGTGGGCGATCGCATTTTATTTTCTGCTAGCGAATGGTCAAAATATCAGCCTGGTTTGTACGAACAATCTTTGTATGCCGTCACTACAGGCAGAAGTTCCGATCCGGCTCAAAAACCTGGTAGCATTCAGCAGATTTTAGGCAATCAAGACTATGAAAATCTCAAATTCGATCTGTCTGCTGACGGCAAGACGATCGCGATTCAGCGGGCAAAGAGGGGCAATGCAGAGGACATTGGTTTGTGGGTAGTGCGATCGTCCACTTCGGCGGTGCCGCAGCGGTTGTTAAGTCATCCCGCTGGAGAATTTGCGATCGCCCCAGACAGCGCAACTTTAGCCAATCCCCAAGCAGACGGGATCGCCATTTTATCCCTCACACCAAACGTCAAACCTTTAGAGTTCATACCATCTTTTCGGAGAGTGTTCAGCTTCACTCCCGACGGCAGAGAATCGGCAATGCTCAAGTATAATAGCGATTTTACGCAGTCAATCTTTTTAGTAACCAACCAGGGATTGCAAAAAGAATTGATCCGCACCGCCGGAGAATTCCTCAACTGTCAGTTTGATCCCAGAAATCCTCAGCTTTACTGCTTGTTAACCAGGCGCCAGCCCGGAAAAGATTTTTCCGAGCAACTCACCCTAGAAGCAATTAATTTGCAGACATTTGCAGTAAAACCGCTGTTAGTTTTGCCCGACCAAGTGGAGACAAAAATGAGCTTGTCGCCCGATGGGTTAGAATTGCTGTTAGATCGGCTAGTTGTCAAGAAATCGGAACCAGTCGCAGGAGATTTGAGAACAGATGGCGGAAATGCGATCGCCTCTTCAACTCTCATACTTTTAAACTTAAAAAACCCACCGGCATCTACTAATAATTCTCCA
The DNA here is from genome assembly GCF_020738035.1 of Microcoleus sp. PH2017_28_MFU_U_A. Lineage (NCBI taxonomy): Bacteria > Bacillati > Cyanobacteriota > Cyanophyceae > Oscillatoriales > Microcoleaceae > Microcoleus > Microcoleus sp. PH2017_28_MFU_U_A. Next base: position 44,737 of record NZ_JAEQCX010000059.1, on the reverse strand, counting down.
TCACCCGAAGACTTGCCTTTAAAAGGATTCCGCCCCCGCTGGCTGCCCTAAAAAAAATCTTTTACCAAAAAGAATGGGTTTAAAGCCGGAAGCGCGATCGGGATAAATTAAAAGAAAACAATTCATTAATCGAATCCTCTTCCTTCTAGGTAGAGGTAGCTGTCAACTATCAACCAATACTGTTTACTTAAGACCGATCCCCCCTAACCCCCCTTAAAAAGGGGGGAAAGAAAGCTCTTAAAGTCCCCCTTCTTAAGGGGGGATTTAGGGGGATCTCCGAGTATAAGAATTCTTAAGTGAACCGTATTGAACTATCAACTATCAACTGTCAACTGTCAAAGGACTTACGCAAGAGGCTTAGAGATAGGGGCGATTCCTGCTCGGGATTGTTCCTACTTTCACACCGTATGCAGAGGTGGTGAGTCAGGGTAGCATCTCAGTTTGCTTGAATAGTGCCACATCGCTTGCGATCGCTTTATAGAAGCTTTGCTATGTGGGGAAAGTAGCACTAAGGCAAAAAAGACGTAATTGCCCAAGTTAGATGCACCCGTCCGTCATGCGTAAGTTCTGTCTTAGGTAATGGGAAGCCTCGCTTCTGAAATTCTCAAGGTAATAAGAAATTCTCAAAGCCTTATTTCCCTTCCTTCGCTCTTACTATGACTTTTGTACAACAATTCTGACTGAATCGTATTTTTTCTCGTCGGGAGCCAGAAATGTTTTCAGTAGTAACTTCCAAGCTTGGAGTTTACTGTTTGCTTTGGGCTTTACCATCCCAGGAGATTGCCTTGAATCGAGCGCATTCAAAATTTTTCTTTCATCATCGATCCAACCGTTAGTAAATAGGCGATAGTAGCCATTAAACTCGGTAGAAATCACCTCAAATCCCACCTGTTGGCAGATAGCGCGCAAACTGTCCGGTGTGAAGAAATAAAAATGCCTTGGCACATCTAGATGGAGCCATGCAATCCCTGATTCTTTTAGCGCCCTACACGAGTTATTTGGTACTTCCATCACCAATTTGCCGCCGTCCACGAGCAACTCCATGGTATTGCGGAGTGCCAGTACAGGATTTATGGTATGTTCCAGTACGTGGTTCATAATAATCATGTCGTATTTTCTCGACGTGATTTCCGGGGGCAAAGATTCAGCAGTGCCATAATATACATCAAGATTTCGTTCCTCGGCGAAACGCAAAGCTTGTCTATCTGGTTCTACTCCCCAGACTTTGTGACCATCCAATTTGAAGTCTTCCAGCAGTTTGCCATTGGCGCAACCGATTTCTAGTATCGAGTAAGAAGAAGTCCCGAACTGCTGTTTCCACCATTGAGTGGTGACATCTACTCCCTTATCGAAACGCCAAGCTAGATGGGTTCGCAATTTATCGAAGAAGGAAATAGAAGAGGGTGCTTCTGAGTCGGTAAATTCTGCATGGTGAGTATAGTAATCGTCGATGTCGTAGAAGCTCTCAATTTGGTCTAGTTCTGGTAGAGGATGGAGGCATCCAAGTTGTGATTTTTGACACCAGTACAATTGAAATGACTCTTTATTTGCAGGTCTTCGCCAATCACCCGGGATGAATAACCAGGGTTTCATACTCTGTCCCGATATAAGGGAAACTACAGTAGGACTTAAGGGCTTCTGAGTTTGCATTGGAGTTCTCCTTATTTTACAGACTTGATGTACTGATAACCACCGGAGTCGCAGTTTACATCATGAAATCAGTTATCGCAGTTGAAAATTGTGTGTTCTGATACACAGTAGATGATTACCCTAAAATTATGAGGATTCAGAAACAGATTTCTCCGGCATGGTTGTTAGCTTAGCATCTTATTGAAGATAACTCATTGAATTTCAATACTCAGGACAGGTTTTAGTCAGAAATCAGGCTGGGATAGGGTTTGGGCTTTCTCGACAGCTCAAATTTAAACGGTAGAATGAGGGTTTGGGCCACTGCCCAAAAATGTCGAAATTATTGTAACTTGCTTTGTCACTTGTTCGATAAAAACACACTTGTTCCCTTATTTTCTTTGATAAAGCGGATATAAAGGTGCTTGAACACTGACTTAATCACCCGAGGCATCCCAAAGTCGATCGGCATCATATTTTCCGGCAATTTCCAATCGAAAACCTTGAGAGTTTCCGGGCGCAACAGTGGAAAATCGAGTTCCTCCAAATTCGAGCACAGTCCCAATCTCATCGCCGCAGCTACAGTCGGAACCATTGCTGGATCGACATTAATAATTTCCACTAAAGTTCGATCCAAAGCAAACACATCACTGGAGGCGCCCAAAATTCCTAAAAACTTAGGTTCGCCGCCGCTGGGCCCGTTACCTTCGTGACCGATAATGCCATCCAAAATCGTCAAATTTGGGTTAATTGTCCGGGCAGTTTCTACCAGCATTTGACCGAATCTGGCGCTATCTTTGCCGGCTTCCATGTGCCACCAAGCCTTCATTTTCCCGGGCACGCAGCCGAACAAGTTTTTGACGCCCATTGTGACGGTTAATTGAACGTGAGATTTGAGTTTGGGCAGATTAATCACCACATCCGCTTCCATTGCTTCTTTGCAAAGTCGGAGATGATTGAAATCTTGGCTGACTGTTTTGTAACGTTTTGCTTGAAACTCTACTACGGGCAAATTTAGTTCTGCCAACAGTGGCAAATAACCGTTGGCTTTGGCGACACCCATGGCGCTACCAAAAGCCGGACTGTCTCCTAAAAACGGTTTACCACCTGCTTCGATGACCATTTTCGCCACGCAGTAAACTAATTCTGGGCGGGTGACGCATTCTTTGGTAGGGCGAGCACCTGTGAGGAGGTTGGGTTTGAGTAAAACACGATCGCCCGATTTGACAAAAGCTGAGATTCCGCCCAAGGGTGCGAGCAAGTTTTCTAAGGATTTTTGTAGCTTTTGGCGATCGTATGAATTGGCCCGAATTAAACTAACAGAAGACATAATCATTCAGTTGACAGTTGACAGTTGACAGTTGACAGTTGATAAAAGAAGGAAGAGGATTGGAGTAATGAATCGTGTTATTTTAATTTCTCCCGATCGGGGAGAGGCTTTAAACTAATTGTTTCTGGGAATCGGGAATTGGGAATTGGGATTTGGGATTTGGCGATCGGGAATTGGCAGGAGAAATGGATTATTAGTATTTTTACACTTCGTGATTACCAATTACCAATTACCAATTACCAATTACCAATTACCAATTACCCATTACCAATTACCCATTACCATCAACCAAGTTTAAGTAGACATCGGTAATCTGCCAGAAGCAGCCCGCTGCATGGTACTAACTCGCAGGGAGTTAGGGAAAATTCCTTGACCTTGAAGTTCCGGGATAGCAGGTTTAACTTCCACTTTCACCAATCGGGCCGTGCAGATAAAAACCGTTTGATCGACTAGATGAAAAGTCAACCAAGGTTGATTTAACAAATTCAGCACTTCCTCTTGAAATTCTAGTGCGGGCATCGGAATAGTAAAGGTTTCCGTGTGACCTTCCACATAATGAAATGTCACTTGAGTGGTGTTCTCTTTATCTTGAGTTACTTTGCCAAAGGAACCTGCGCGCATAAATATTGCTCCCAAACTTTAGAGTTGAAAAGATTAAGATGGCGGTTGAAACCGCGTCTAAAGAAACCTAGGCGTTAGATAGGACGTACGGTTGAAACCGCGTCTACACAAACGAAGTCCACCTGCGTGGTGTAAAGAAAATAATTTAATTTTAACCGCCCGGCCTTCAACCCGCACTAGAAGGGTTTTGTTTTTATAGACGCGGTTTCAACCGCCCGGTTTTCTGGCATCGCACTCATTTTCTCCAAATCGAGAACTGTTGCCAAGTCTTCTGCATTCATTAAACCGCGTTCCAGCACAATTTGCCGCAAAGATTTGCCGGTTTCGAGAGATTCTTTGGCGACGGCGGCGGCGTTGAGATAGCCGATGTGAGTATTGAGGGCGGTAACGAGGGCGAGACTGCCTTCTGCGTAGGCGAGACATCGATCGCCATTGGCTTCAATTTTGTCGAGGCATTTGGTTGTTAGGGCGCTGATGGTGTTGCCCAAAATTTCGATGCTGTGAATTAGATTGTAGGCGATTAGGGGCATCATTACGTTCAATTCTAATTGTCCTGCTTGGGCTGCTAGGGCGATCGCGCTATCGTAACCCATAACTTGAAAACACACCATCGATGTCATTTCTGCCATCACCGGATTGTATTTCCCAGGCATAATGGACGAACCAGGTTGCACGGGAGGCAGTTGAATTTCCTTGAAACCCGTTTTCGGCCCGGAATCCATCAAACGCAAGTCGTGGGACATTTTAACGCAATCCTGAGCGAGATTTCGGATGGCGCCGGAGACATTGACAAACGGCGCCATACTCTGCATTGCTGCCATTAAATGCGGTGCTGGTTTCAGAGGTTTTTGGATTAATTCCGAAAGAATTTGAGCGACTTTTTCGCAGTATTCTGGGTGAGTATTTAAGCCAGTTCCTGCGGCACTTCCGCCCAATCCCAAGGATGTCAAATCGCCGGAAGCAGTGGTAATTCTGGCGCTGTGCTCTCTAAGAATCTGTGCCCAAGCGCGGAAGGTTTCGCCGAGTCGCACCGGGACGGCATCTTGCAGGTGAGTGCGGCCGGATTTGACGATATTGTGGAATTCTACGGCTTTTTTGTCCAGGGATGCGATCGCCCCAGACAAAGCCGGGAACAAAGTTTTTTCCAAAGCCAACAATCCGCCAATCCGAATTGCAGTTGGAATCACATCATTGGTTGATTGACCGTAGTTTACGTGATCGTTGGGACTAACGCGCTTGTAGTTACCTTTTTCATCGCCCATAATTTCCAAAGCGCGATTGGAAAGAACTTCATTGACGTTCATGTGGTGAGAAGTTCCGGCACCTGCTTGGTAGACATCAACGACAAATTGATCGCGCAAATTTCCTGCTAAAACTTCATCAGCAGCTTTAATCAGTGCTGTGCTGATATCTTCAGGAATGCAGCCGAGTTTACCGTTAGCTATGGCGGCAGCTTTTTTAATTAAAACGCAAGCATCGACGTAAGTTGATAAAGGCTTGATACCGCTAATTGGAAAATTTTCAACGGCGCGCAGAGTTTGGATGCCGTAGTAAACAGTAGATGGGATTTGTTTATCTCCCATCGAGTCGCTTTCGGTGCGGTAGGTGATGGTTGGCTGTTGAGTCATATCGTCTGGTTTGTGATAATTAGGAAGTGTACAATTTTTTGGGTAACACCACGCTGCGGGTGTTTTTACTGTACCGCACCCGCTGGCGACTGTGCAGTAATGCTTCAACAGTTGACAGTTGACAGTTGACAGTTGACAGTTGACAGTTTGAGAGCGACCTCTACCTAGAAGGAAGAGGATTGGAGTAATGAATAGTCTGATTTTTATTTCTCCCGATCGGGGTTACGACTTTCAACCAATTCTTTCTGGTAAGTTGCGATCGCCTAGAATTATCTCACATCTCGGGGTTCCCTCTCCAATCAAGTTGGCGGTAAGGGCGATCGCGCGCACACAGCCCCAGTCAGCTATAATCCTACAAGTAAACAAATTTCACTCTTACTGTTAAACTCCCATGAGAACACCAGCAAAAAGTTTCAAATTCCCGCTCAATATTTTGACGATCGGCTTAAGTGCATCCCTGATTTTTCCAGCTTCAGTAAAAGCCATATCCAGCATGGTTTCCTCCCCAGCAACTTCCGAAAAACCTGCCGTTTTAATGGCTAAGGTTCAGCAGCGAATCCAGTTCAAAAAAGGTACTAATTCAGCGGAAATCAAAGGAGGAGTAGCGCGCGGCACTGTTAATACTTATTTGATTAAAGCTAAAAAAGGGCAAAAGATGAAGATCGAGATCCAATCCCTTGAAAAAAATGCTGTTTTTAACATCATAGACCCAAATACAAAGACAATAGTTAAAGAATCAAAAAACTGGTCTGGAGAATTGAGCCAAACAGGAGACTATCAAATAGCTATCGGCACAGAAAGAGGAGGTGCAAGTTACAGTATGTCAGTTTCGATCGAGTAAGTAACCACACAAAATTAATTACATAAAAACTCCTTTGTCGGCAATGGTTTCAGTTAGTCGTAGGGTGTGTCGCACGAGAACAATCCCTAAATTTCACGCCATATCTCATGGCGACGCACGTTACACATTGGGTGGACGAAACAAACCATACAATATAATTGTTCGTTTTGCTGATAAGAGGCTCAGTTTATAAGGTGCGTCGCTTTGAGATTGTTCATTTTTTTGAGGAATCAATCCCAAATCGAAAATCTAAAATCCTCTCTTCCCCCAAATTTATCCGTGGGGTCAATCTAAAATCTAAAATCTAAAATCTAAAATCGATTGACTTGTGGGATGGTGCCCAGAGTCCGTCCGAAAATTTGATTAAAAGGACTTTTGCAAGAAGTCTAAGGTGCGTCGCTTTGAGATTGTCCATTTTTTTTGAGGGATTGTTAATGGCGACGCACCCGACTACTGTTGAACCGGGTAATTTTAGGGTGGTAAATATTCCATTAAAATTTAAAACAAATAATCTATACACCGTTCCGGTTCATCGTACCGTAACTGTTTAACCAAATTTCTGGATTTTGTAACAAAAGTTCAAGCTTTGCATCCCGTAAAGTTGTTATATTTGGGTTGCAAAAACAATTTTGAAGCGGGCGCATTGTCAAATATTATGTCGCGTTACCAAACCATAAATAACCTTGTTAGCCTCCAACAGGCACTCGAAGGAATAATTGTTGACGATTTAAAAAAGCTCAAAGCATTATTACCAGATCCTCGTAAATTAACCCGTAAAGCAGATCTGGTTGATGGCATTAGATCGCAATTGCTGGGAGAGAACCTTCGGAAGGTGTGGGCGAAATTAGACGACCTTCAAAAAGCGGCTGTAGCTGAAGTTATACATGGGGAGGATGGTATTTATTTTCCTGAGATATTTAGCGCAAAATACGGAGAACCAGCAAATTTTGGAACAAGCGATCGCTATGGAACTAACAGAGAACCATCACTGCTATGCTTGTTTATTTATGGCAGGCAGATACCCTACGATTTAGAAGAAGAATTGCTGAAATTTGTTCCAGAACCCAAAGAAGCCACGTTAGATAATGTTGGTGAAACATTACAAAATCAGGTTAAACTCAGCGTTCAAAGATATAACTATAGTACAGGAGAAAAGGAGACAGAAGAATACGATATTCCCTTGGCTTCTTGTGAAACACAGTTGGCAGCTACAAAGGATTTTGCAGCCGTTTTGCGTCTGATTCAGTCGGGTAAAGTTGCGGTTAGCGAGAAAACTGCTTTACCTACTGCTGGAAGTGTAAAGGCGATCGCCTCTATATTGCAAGGCGGTGATTTTTATAATGAGGAACAGCGTCAAATTAGCCTAGCCAAGGATAGCGACTACGATGATGAAGTATTCGCTGAAATCGGTAGCATCAAGCCCTTTGCTTGGATAATGATAGCGCAAGGGAGCAAGTTCGCGGAACGATCGGGCAAAAAGCTAGTTTTGACAAAAGCGGGACAGAAAGCTTTACAAGAATCACCCGCCAAAGGTTTACAGACAGCATGGAAACGCTGGTTAAAGACAAAAGTCTTTGATGAATTTCGCCGCATTGATGCGATCAAAGGACAAACTGGGAGGGGTGCAGGTGGCATTACGGATGTCACTTGGCGGAGAGATGCGATCGTCTCTGTGCTCGTAGAATGTCCTGTGGGTAAGTGGATTATGTTTCATGATTTTAGTAGATATCTAGTCGCAACGGGCCATAGATTTGAGGTGACGGAGGAACCGTACTATCTGTATATTGGTGAAGCTGGGTATGGAAACTTATCAGAATTGGGTGGCGACAGTTGGCCGATTCTGGAAGAACGATATATGCGCTGTTTTTTGTTTGAGTATGCTGCTACTTTGGGAATCATTGATGTTGCATATGTCGATCCGTTACTCATACCATCCGATTATGACTATCTTTGGGGAACGGACAATCTGGAATTCTTGAGTCGTTATGATGGCTTAGTATATTTTCGCTTGACGGCTTTGGGGGCTTATTGTTTGGATTTGACGGATAAGTATATTCCGCCAGCAATTGAGGTTCGTCAAACGCTGCGGGTATTGCCGAATCTAGAAATTATTGCGGCGGGAGATGGTGTCGAGACATCTGATGCGATCGTCCTGGATATCTATACTAAGAAAGTTTCGGATGTTGTGTGGCGACTCGATCGCCCAAAAATCTTTGTAGCCATTGAAAACGGATATCCATTAGCCGAGTTTACAGAGTTTTTGGACGCCCGGAGTATTGAACCGCTGCCGCAAACTGTGCAACAATTTCTGACGGATGTTACAGAGCGATCGAATAGCGTGCAAGATATAGGTAGTGTCAGGTTGATCGAATGTACTACCGCCCATATAGCATTGCTGATTGCCAATGATTCCCGTACTAAAAAGTTCTGTCAGTTGGCGGGCGATCGCACTGTAGCGGTTCCATTGGGCCAGGAAACGAAATTTCGCACCGCCCTGCGACAAATGGGTTATGTCTTACCCCAGTCGGATAAATAATACACCTGATATTATGAGTATCAACAATGGCGCGAAAACCTTTGTATCTTTCGTTTATAGCCGAGGCAAGATCCCCCTAAATCCCCCTTAAAAAGGGGGACTTTGAGAAGCATCCTGTCCCCCCCACAAGAGTATTTGTAGGGTGCGTCGCTGGCGATAAATCCCTAAATGCGATCTACAATCTCGATCGCGACGCACCTTTCACATAGACTGGAATAAATAAACCAAACATTTCTCTTCCTTCTTCCTTCTCCCCTCTTTTTACCCTGATCGAACTCGAAGGGATTTTTTCCTTCTATCAACTATCAACTATCAACTGTCAACTGCCAACTGTCAACTATCAACTATCAACTGTCAACTGCCAACTGTCAACTGCCAACTGCCAACTGTCAACTGCCAACTGCCAACTGTCAACTGTCAACTATCAACTGTCAACTGTGAATTATGAGTTATGTTGCTGAGAATGCTTTAATCGTGCAGAGCGATCGCTCAATTTTACTAGAAGTTCACGCCCCTACAGCGAAATTAGCACGAGAAGCGATCGCACCTTTTGCCGAATTAATCAAAAGTCCCGAACACATCCACACCTATCGCATCACGCCCTTGAGTGTGTGGAATGCCAGGGCGGCGGGAATGTTAGTTGAATTGATGATCGCAGCGCTGCGAAAGTATGCTAAATATGATATTCCCGAATCGGTAGCGCAGGAAATTGAACTACTCGGTACGCGCTACGGATTGACGGTAATTGAAAGGATTGATGCGGAAAATCCCAATTTACAACTGCGGATTGTCGATCGCCCGCTGACGGAGTTGTTAGTGCGGGACGATCGCGTAAAACCGCTGTTAGGTAAGCGGATTTCGGATCTTTGCTTTCAAGTCGATGCGGGGAATCGGGGTGTACTCAAACAAGCTTTGCTAGCAGTAGGTTATCCGGCGGAAGATTTGGCTGGATATATCGAGGGTGCCGAGTTGGCGATTGCGTTGCGCGATCGCACTTTAGGAGGCGACTTACCCTTCAATTTGCGCGCCTATCAAAAGGAAGCCGTAGAGGCATTCTATCAAGGCGGAGAGGTTAGAGGCGGCAGTGGGACGATCGTCCTACCGTGCGGGGCTGGTAAGACGATTGTGGGGATGATTGCGATGAGTTTGGTGCAGCAAAAGACACTGATTCTTACCAGCAGTTTGACTTCGGTGCACCAGTGGCGCAGGGAAATATTGGACAAGACGAGTTTAACTGAAGATGCGATCGCCGAGTACAGCAGCAACAGCAAAAAAACGGCTTCTGTAACTCTCTCGACTTACCAAATGCTCAGTTATCGATCGACTAAAGATGATGACTTCCCGCACTTCGAGTTATTTAACGCGCAATCCTGGGGACTGATTATTTATGATGAAGTTCATCTATTACCCGCACCGATATTTCGGATTACCGCCGACTTACAAGCGCGACGCCGCTTAGGTTTGACTGCGACATTGATTCGCGAAGACGGGAAGGAAGGGGATGTTTTCACGCTAATTGGCCCGAAGCGCTATGACGTACCTTGGCGCGAATTGGAAGGACAGGGATTTATTGCTACAGCCAATTGTACCGAAATCCGCGTCGCCCAAAATGAGGCCGAAAAAATGGAATATGCCCTAGCGCCCCGCCGCAGCCAGTTTCGGATTGCTGCGGAAAATCCGGGTAAGTTGGATGTGGTGCAAGGTTTGTTGCAAAAGGAGGCGGGACACCGTATTTTAATTATTGGTGAGTATCTCGAACAGTTGGATGCGATCGCCCGAGTTACCGATTTGCCGCTGATTACGGGGAAGACAAAACAGGTTGAGCGCGATCGGTTATACGAAGCATTCCGTCACAAAGAGATTCCCGGATTAATTCTATCTCGCGTGGGCAATTTTGCCGTCGATTTACCCGATGCCGATGTGTTGATTCAAGTATCAGGTAAATATGGTTCTCGCCAAGAAGAAGCGCAGCGCCTCGGACGAATTCTCCGCCCTAAATCTGACGGACACACTGCGAGTTTTTATACATTAGTGTCGCTACAAACTTGCGAGGAAGATTTTGCGCGACACCGCCAACTGTTTCTGACTGAACAGGGCTACAGTTATACTATTGAGGTTCAAGGCGATGGTTAGTTGGCTTGGCAGGATAGACCGGGTGCATCTCATTTTTGCAAATATACTCGTAGGGGCGAAGCCCTTCCCAAATTGAGATGCACCCATCGATTAAGTTAAGCTATAATAGACTGATTGCAACCTTAACCTAAACATGACTCAAGCTGAAAAGACTTCTATTTTTCAAAAAGCAATAGATACCGTAGAAGCTCTCTCGCCTGAAGAGCAGAATATGCTGATCGATATCATTCAAAACCGTCTTAAGCAACAGCATCGCGATGAACTATTGAAAGCAGTTGCCGAGTCAGAAAAAGATTATGAAATAGGCAATGTGCGTCGAGGTACAGTTGCCGACTTGATGGCGGAGTTAGATGAGTGAAAACTTTAATTTGGAGTTCAGCCTTTACTCGTGCGCTCAAGCGTTTAGTTCGCCAAAATCCGCAATTGCGCTCTTTAGTTGAGCAAACATTACAACAACTTGCTGAAGAGCCATTTGCTCCTACTTTACGGACTCATAAACTCAAAGGAGATTTATCGGATAGATGGTCTTGTTCCATTGACTATAGCAATCGAATTGTGTTTAAATTTGTTCATAATTCAGATACAGATGAAGCAGAGATTTTACTGCTGACTCTTGGCTCTCATGATGATGTTTACTAAGTTTTATGAATACAGCCTCTAATTGCTTGGATGATTATGAAATGCTGGATGACTGTATATAACTGCTGATGGGATAGGATTTTAGCGATCGAAATTGTGATCGGCGTGATTTGCAAACATGGAACTACAAAACTTGGCTGCGTGATAAATAAACCGATCAACGCTTAAGGAAGGTAATTGAAATGTCAGAAACAATCAATTTTGAGCAAGCCGTGTTAGAGAATCTGCGACAGTTGCCAACTGAGAAACAAGAAGAAGTCCTCGACTTTGTACAATTCCTCGTGCAAAAAGCGTCACAGAAAAAGCAGTTATCCAGCGAAAGTTCTGAGTCTAACAATTCGCCAACAACCGCACCTACTCTCAAGCTCTCACTTACAGAAATTGCTAGGTTGCCGATCGCAGAACGCCATAAAATACTAGCACCATATATAGCAGCTACAGCCGAAGATTTTTTGACTTATCCTGAATTAACGGAGTTTTCGGTACTTGATGGCGAAGAATCTTTAATTGACTCAGCTATTACTCGCAGCCACGAGGCTTTTTTGAACAGCTACGCACCCGAAGACGAAGGACTTTATGATGACTATTGAACCGGGTGATTTTTGGGTAGCAAATATTCCCTTTACAGGTGGCGCAGGCTCTAAAAAACGTCCCATATTTTTATTGTGGTTGGATTGCGAGGATGTGGTAGCAGCAGCCGTCACCTCTGCAAAACCCCGCAGCCAAACTGATGTATTTCTTAATGATTGGCAAGCCAGCGGTTTGCGTATTGCTTCAACAGTGCGTTTATCTAGATTAGATTGTTTGGAAAAGTCTTTGTTGCTGGCGAAAATCGGGCAAATTTCTCAAGCAGATGCAGAAGTAGTGAAACGAGTTTGGGATTTGTATGTTAAGCCTCAATTTTAATGATAAAGCGATCGCCCTTACAACTCCCTCAACCCATGCCCAACCACAATACTTAATAAAAACTTTACAAAAGTTACCATGTTGCCCAACACGAGTTAGAGTTATCCTCTAAAATCCAGCAATCCTGCAAAGCGTCAACCTTCCCGTCACTTACGATGTCACATTAGCCAGATGTCCCGATTTATTGATACTCGACTACGGCTTAATTAAAACAGCGCCGCAAAAGACATCAAATAAATGTTAAGCAGCGCAACATATCTAAATCTAGTAAAATTTGACATCTACCGATATCTGAGTGAAAATCGTCTTATTTCATTAGCAGCTTCTTGCCGTAGATTTATTGATTCAAGCCTACCTAGCTCTTGCCACACCACATTAATAGGCATAAGTACGCCATTATTCACTTGAATAGTAGGGTATTCACAACCTGGATAATCTTCTCTAATAACCCAATCACCTTTTACTCTGCGTCGTATAACCTCTCCTACATAGGCAATTAGATTATCGTATAAATCAGCTTGAACTTTTTCAAATCCATAACTTTCAGCCTTGCTAGATACAATATCTAAACTTTTGTATGAATAATCCAATTCCACATCCAAAATATCTAAATAAATTGTTAACTCATTAATCAATTCATCAACCTTGTTAACAAGCTGTAATTTGTTTTTTGAATAATATATCCAATGACTTACAGAATTACCCCGGTTATTAGCATAGTCATCCCTCACCTTCTGTGTCCATCGAATCATGTGCAGAAAATATTCTTTAGAGTAAATATCTCCTCTACCAGGACTTAAAAATCCTTTGGGATCGAAAACAAAGAGAAATCTATCATTTGATAACTCATAAATTTGAGGCTGATTCTTGTATCCAGTGCTATATGTCTCCTCAAAAAATTTTGTAAACTCCTCATGCAGTCTTCCCTCAGATTCTATTAATTCCTGAACCTGATTTCTTTTGAGCCGTTTCGCATTCAGTGATTTCTTCTTTCCCATTTTGATAATAAGTTTAAATGCAACTAATAGCCTAAGTCAACATAATTGAGCAATTCGTAAACAGTATATACTAGAACTCTTGCAAAAATCCAAAGCACCCCACCCCAACCCTCCCCTTATTAAGGGGAGGGAGCAAGATTATTCTTGTTTCCCCCCTTAGTAAGGGGGGACTAAGGGGGGTAAATTTGACGAGAGCAAGAGGTCTACTGTTTTTTGGCAGGATTCGCAACAAGTTCTGCACAAGTTGAAAACTCTATTCGATTTATCGATCAAAAATCTCTATTGTCAAACCTTACCATCCAAACCAAAAAACCCAAAATTTGCTCTACTGGCGGTAAGGAGTAAATATTCAGGTCGATGGTTACTTCGTTTCCAATAAGCTGAAGAAATTGCCATTGGAGACCATTAGTAACACAACCATAGAGGGTAGGTAAAGGTTTTTGTTTGGCTTCATTAAATTTCTGTGCCGCCACCATTTCTGCAACACACTGACCAATTCCTGTTTTTAAATCAGCCTGTTTTGCCTCTACAATAATAATGGCGGGTGCTTCAATTGCTAATTGTTCTGTGGAACAACTGATCAAAAAGTCGCAGCGTCCATTCAGTCCCAGAGATTCATCTACGTTGAAATCTTCCCCAGAGAACAGACTAATTTGACGGTTGAGAATGCGGCGAACCTCTACAAGCACGGGGCTAATAATTAGCTCGGATCTGGCTTTTTCGCTGCCTGTAGCTACAGCAAGTGGTAAAGTTTCTTCCAGAGTGGCCACCAGACTAATACTGGGTTGGATGGGGGCAATTTCAGGGAGAAATCTGATTCCTTCTACTGTGGTTAAATTGAAGGCTTCTTTAACCTTGGTGATGGTTGTAAATTGACTGTATGGCATATTTTTGGGCTTTTTATTGATTCATAAATTATTTATTTACACTAATATATTATTTTCTAATTCTGTACTTTCTTTTGTCCGCTTGTATTTAGTAGTGGCGACAGATTCTCATTGAGAATCGCATAACCCTGTGCATTCAAATGTAGTTCATCGGAGCTATATTTTCGTAAAATCATGCCCTGACTATCGCCAAGAATAGGGAATGTATCAAACACTATGATTTTCTCTCCAGCTAATGTAGCGATGTAAGCATTCACTTCTTTAATTGCCCGACTGATGTCATCAGACCAAAAAGGCTTGCGTTCTAGTGGCACTTCTCCGACTGGGAAAATAGTAGTCACGATTACTACTGCACCTAGATTCTTAGATTCTTCGACAATTCGTTTAATATTTGCTTGACAATTGGCAACGATCGCATTTCTGCTTTCTGGAAACAAGGGAATGGTTTTCAGATCGTTGACACCAACTTGGATAATTACAATTTTGGGTTTTAAGGAACTCACATGATAGGCAAATCTCTCGATCGCCTGAACAGAGGTTTGAGAACCAATTCCCCGGTTGATGAATTCATATTCACCGAGATTGGGTGATGTCCAACTGGCCGCCCTGGAGTCACCAAAAAAAACCACACGGGTTTGCTTGGTATTAGTAACTGGCTGGGCATTGATAGGATGGTTGTTCAATCCCAGAGGATCTAAGCGAGTTTGATTGAGTTCGCGATAATACTGTTTGGCTCGACTGAAAAGCAGAATATTTAGGAAAATTGAACTTCCTAGCACTAATAATAGAAGAGCGGTTAACAAAATACTATGTTTGCTCAATGTCATATTTTATTGCTTTTTGTGGTTTGGGCGTAGGTTTTGCCGATCGTCAAGTGCCATCGTGCCTCCTCAATGCTTGGCCGTAAATTCATTATACCGATCGCCCTTACAACTCGCCCAGCCCGTCCCCCAACCCCGCACAATACTTAATATAAATGCAAAATAAAGTTTAAGCTAACCAGACGGCGATCACCTTTGCAACCCAACAGATCACCTATGTGGCCTTCCATCTCAGTGCAATGTTAAGTGGCAGTATACATGAAATAATACCCTACATCATACTGCCTCTGCTGACGTAAATATCCATACTTGTGATTCCATACTCCTGTCTCTAAATCCCGCTCCAAACTTGATAACCCTTGCTCTAATTCATCATCAGTAATTTTGGAAAAGCTAGAGATCCCATTGCGAACGCTGTTATCCAAGTAAAGTTCTGGTCGCGCCCAACCCACCGCAGCAAATGAGTCTGACAAATCATTCGGTAACGGGAAAGGAAGTATATTCACGGGTGCATCCATAATTGACTCAATTTCAGACTTTAACTTGGCAATTGGCAAAAATGTGGACTGCACATCTGCAACAAAAGAGGGAAAATATTGCGTTAGCCAAAAACTCTCTATCATCTCTGGATCGTAATTAAAAATAACTACCTGACCACCACCTGTAACCCTGTGAATTTCTTGCAGTGCTTGTCGATAGTTTTGGAAGTGATGGAACGCAAGCATGATAATAGTTGCATGTGCTGATTTATTGGGCAAAGATAGACGATCCGCATAGGAATCTATCCATTGAATTGCAGGATGCGCGATCGCCTGACTTCGCATTGTTGCTGACGGCTCAACTGCCAGAACACGATATCCATGCTCAGCAAGAATAAGTGCATAAGAACCTGTGCCAGCACCAATATCAGCAATTGTAGAAGCCTGTGAAGATTGCAGAATTTCTAACAGTTTTGTCGCTATGCGTGGATCGCTTCTTCTGGTTTGGGCGTAGGTTTTGCCGATCGTGTCGTAAAGTGCCATCCTCCCTCCTCAATGCTTGGCCGTAAATTCATTATACCGATCGCCCTTACAACTCCCGCAACCCATGCCCAACCACAATACTTAATAAAAACTTTACAAAAGTTACCATGTTGCCCAACACGAGTTAGAGTTATCCTATAAAATCCAGCAATCCTGCAAAGCGTCAACCTTCCCGTCACTTATCCAGTGGTTCGATGACTCACACCCAAAGCACCAAAACCGCCACCCCTACTGCAATTTATTCCTTGACAATTGCTCCCGCTTGTGTATTGCGGGGTCAAAACGCCCTCGCACAAGCCGGAAATGCGATCGCCCGTTTCGGAAGGCGGCCGCTAATCGTCGGCGGTAGCAACTCCCTCGCCGCCGCCCAACCCTACCTGCAACCAATCCTCGAACAACAACAGCTACAATCCGCGCAAACAGCCTACGGCAAGGATTGCAGCGAAAGGGGCCTCGAAACTCTCCGCGCAGCCGTCCAAACCCACAAAGCCGACTTCATCATCGGCGTCGGCGGCGGCAAAGCCTTGGATGCAGCCAAACTCCTCGCCCATCAGTGCAAAATTGCGATCGTCACCATCCCCACATCAGCAGCCACCTGCGCCGCTTGGACAGCACTTTCTAACATTTATTCCGAACAAGGTGCATTCCAATACGATGTCACATTAGCCAGATGTCCCGATTTATTGATACTCGACTACGGCTTAATTCAAACTGCACCGCAGCGGACATTAGTAGCAGGAATTGGAGATGCGATCGCCAAATGGTACGAAGCATCAGTCAGCAGCGGACACTCAGAACAAACTCTGATAATTTCTGCCGTCCAACAAGCTAGAATCCTGCGCGATATCCTGTTCCAAAAATCAGCCGCCGCCCTCAAAGAACCAGGTAGCGAAACCTGGCAAGAAGTTACAGACGCCGCCGTATTGCTAGCAGGAGTAATCGGCGGCATCGGCGGGGCTGGGTGTCGCACCGTCGCCGCCCACGCCGTCCACAACGGCCTAACTCATCTATTAGCAAGTCACGGCACATTGCACGGCGAAAAAGTTGCCTACGGCATATTAGTGCAACTGCGGCTAGAAGAAATTCTGCAAAACAATCAACTAGCAGCAACCGCCAGACAGCAACTGCTAAAATTCTACGCCGAGATTGGATTGCCCCAAACTTTAGACGACTTAGGACTCGGAGACGTTAGCCTCACACAATTGCAGCGCGCCGCCGAAATAGCCTGCTATCCCAATTCCGACATCCACAGACTGCCATTTAAAGTCGTTCCCGAACAATTAATGGCAGCGATGGTTTCTACCACCGCACCTGTGGGAGAATTGAAAATCAAGAATTGAAAAAGTTTGCAGTCAGGACTTTAGTCCTTGAAAGGTTGCCCTAGAAAGGACTGAAGTCCTTACTACGAACCAGGCAAAATTCGATGGTTTCTACCGCACCACTTGTGGGACAATTAAAAATTAAGAATTAAAACAGTTTGTAGTAAGGACTTTAGTCCTTAAAAAACTGTGTGAGAAAGGACTGAAGTCCTTACTACGAACCCGAAAAACAACTAATAACTGATACACAAAAAATGACTTTGGATTGGATTAGCCCTGCTGACAGGTTGCAAAAACTACCGCCCTACGTATTTGCCCGTCTCGACGAACTCAAAGCCCGCGCCCGCGAACAAGGACTAGATTTAATAGACTTAGGAATGGGAAACCCCGACGGTGCGACTCCGCAACCGGTAGTAGAAGCCGCCGTCGCAGCTATCCAAAATCCTGCAAATCACGGCTATCCGCCCTTTGAAGGAACTGCCAGTTTTCGTCGCACAATTACCAAATGGTACAGCCGCCGCTACAATGTTGAACTCGATCCAGAAGGGGAAGCATTGCCTTTATTGGGTTCTAAAGAAGGTTTAGCACATTTTGCGATCGCCTATATCAATCCCGGCGACTTAGTATTAGTACCGAGTCCCGCTTATCCCGTATTATTTCGCGGCCCAATCATCGCCGGTGCCAAAGTTCACAACATCATCCTCAAACCAGAGAATGACTGGGTAATTGACTTAGGTTCCATTCCCGACAGCGTAGCCGAACAAGCCAAAATACTCTACTTTAATTATCCCAGCAATCCGACCGGAGCAACGGCCCCCCGCGAATTTTATAAAGATATTGTTGCTTTCGCACACAAACATCAAATTTTGTTGGTTCACGATTTGTGTTATGCGGAATTAGCCTTTGACGGCTATCAACCGACAAGTTTATTAGAAATTCCCGGCGGCAAAGAAATCGGAGTCGAATTTCACACCATGTCAAAAACCTACAATATGGCCGGCTGGCGAGTCGGTTTTGTAGTGGGAAACAGCCGGATCATTCAAGGTTTGCGAACTTTAAAAACTAACTTAGATTACGGCATATTTTCTGCCTTGCAAGCAGCAGCAGAAACAGCGTTGCAATTACCAGATAGTTACTTGCACGAAGTGCAGGAACGCTACCGCACTCGCCGCGATTTTATGGTTGCAGGATTGGCAGAATTGGGGTGGAATATTCCTAAACCTCTGGCTGCAATGTATCTTTGGGTTCCTTGCACTCAGGGCATGAGTTCGACAGATTTTGCCCTGAATGTTTTGCAGCAAACGGGTGTTGTTGTGACTCCTGGTAATGCTTTTGGGCCTGGTGGTGAAGGATATGTGAGGGTTAGTTTGATTGCAGATTGCGATCGGCTGGGAGAAGCTTTGCGCCGTTTGAAACAAGCAAACATTCGCTATTAATTACTGGTTACTGGTTATTGGTTATTGGTTAGTTGTTGGTGATAAGCTGCTCTGCATTTAAATTGTATATCAAAAAAGACTCAAAATCTTGTGGGGTGTCCCGCCTGCCCTGAATATGCAATAGACATCTCCAGAAAAGCCAGTTTTGAACAGGCAGGATGCTTGTTCCACAAGAATTATTGGAGATGTCTAATTTAAATGCCCAATTCCCAATTCCCAATTCCCAATTCCCAATTCCCAATTCCCAATTCCCAATTCCCAATGACTATAACGTTTTAATTTGCTCGATCGCCCAGTTGAACGTTTCCATAACTTGCTGGAGGGCAAATTCGTCTTCCAAAGTAGATAAAGCCAGACTCGGCGACCTTCTCTCGCCCGGTTCTGTAGGTAGCGAAAGACCGATCGAACTTAGCTTATTTCTCAATTCCAGCCAATTTTTTTCTGCATTAAATGGCGGTTGGGAACCGTAATTGTCAGCAGAAATCTCCATTCTGCCAGCAATATCTACAGTGAATAACTGATATGGTTTTCTGCCCCTGTGATGCAACCCGGCGGCGAAACCGCCGTAGGTGTCCCCCGTTCCCCAATGGATTTGAATTTCGGGTTCTTGACTTTTTGCCCAAAGGTATATAGCTCTTGCCATTTGCGCCTCGTCCGCGCCTTGTCTAGCTTTGATTTCCGCAAAAAATGACGATTCATCCCAGCGCCTTCTTTCGCGCATTGCGTTGGATTTTTTATGCTGTGCTTCGGCTGTCTGACCGATAACTCTGGGAACCAAGGTTTTCAAACCATCTTCACTTACATATTGCTTAATTTCCAGGGCCAAAACTTCAAGCGGGTCCATTTGTTCGTTGAGAAATTCCACAACTCGGCGCATTTCAGCCGAAATCTCGTCTGCTACAAATACTAAGCGAATTTTACCGGCTTGCAAATTAGTTTTAACTTTCTGCCAAAATAGGTCTTCATTAGCATCCGCACCGAGAAACTCTTCAAAAATCTGTTCGGGATCGCGACCCCGATCGCGACAATTGGCTTCAAACAGAGCAATAATTGAATCTATTGGCCAGTAAACCAACGCATTAGCAGCATAGTCGATCGACTGACCTAAAACTTTTTGCCGGAGTGCAGCATTAGGAGTGCGCCTGACATCCACCAAAGTAGGAACTGCATTTTGGTCGAGAAACAAATGATCCAGCGACCATTGGACGGCAGTTTCCTCATCGGTGGGCACTGATTCCCGTGAAATTAACAGCCACTTCCGCGCCGTCGCCCGATCGATTTGATCTCCGGCAATCAGATTAGGATAAGTTACAAGCAAGTCTTGTAACTGGTCTTCCGAGTCGTAGGGCTGTTCCATCATTTCTACCAGCCTGTCGTCGTCCTGAATCAGATAAATACCTCCAGCCATGCACATCCACCTACTTAATTTTAGATTTTAGATTTGAGAATTCAGGCTTAGTCAGTTGATAGTTGACAGTTGACAGTTGACAGTTGACAGTTGTCATTAGTCATTAGTCTTCAGCCTATGATATCGTTTTCGGTTGCATCGGAATTATGTAGTGCAAGCGTCCATAGCGAACGATTGGTTCCCGAGTGAGACGCTCGCACGCTCCATCATTCAAATATATTATTCCGATGCTACCGGATTTGATATGACTTCACAAGGCGCAAGGCATTAGTCATTGAGCATTCTTGATAATTAAAGAATTAAAGAAAAATTTGGAATTTAAGAATTTTTCTTGTTTGTTAATTCCACAAAAAACTCCTTTTGAGCAATGACCAATGACAACTGTCAACTGTCAACTGTCAACTGTCAACTGTCAACTGTCAACTGTCAACTGTCAACTGTCAACTGTCAACTGTCAACTGTCAACTGTCAACTGACAACTGTCAACTGACAACTGTCAACTGACTACTGACAACCAGTAAATACTCGCTGTGCTGGCCCAGTCATGTAAATCCGCCCAGAAACTTCTGCCCATTCGATTTCCAAAACGCCACCGGGGAGTTCAACAGCAGTTGTCCGATCGCACTTTCCGACCAACACCCCAGCCACCACAGCAGCACAAGCACCAGTCCCACAAGCTAGAGTAACACCTGCGCCCCTTTCCCACACCCGCATTTTTACGTAGTCCCGTCGTATCACTTGAATAAATTCGGTATTTATACGCTGCGGGAAGGCTGGGTGGTGTTCAAATTGAGGGCCGAGAGTTTCCAAAGCCACAGCCGAAACATCTTCTACAAACGTAATGCAGTGAGGATTTCCCATGCTGACACAGGTAACAGACCAAGATTTATCAGCAACTTCGATCGGCACATCTATCACTTTGGCATCTGGTGCAGCCAAAGTTGTCGGAATTTCCGCAGCCAGCAACCGGGGAAGTCCCATATCCACCTTAACCTGACCGTCCGATCGCAATTCGGGGCTAATCACACCCGCCAGAGTGTGGATGCGATACTCAGTCTTAGATTTACTCCCCCCCTTAGCAAGGGGGGGCTGGGGGGGGTGAATTTCCGCTGCTTCCAAATCGGCGATAAACTTAGCCAAACAGCGAATCCCGTTGCCGCACATTTCCGGTTCCGAACCGTCGGAGTTAAAAATCCGCATCGTATAGTCAGTGCCGTTTTGACCCGGAAGAGCAAAAATCACGCCGTCTGCGCCGATCCCAAAATGTCGATCGCACATGGACACAGCTTGTTCTGGTGTTAAAACTGGTTCTGAGGAGTGGCGGTTGTCAATCAGAATAAAATCATTGCCCAGTCCGTGATACTTCGCAAACTCGATCGACATAAAAACAAACCTCTGTTGACAGTTGACAGTTGACAGTTGACAGTTGACAGTTAATAGTTGACCCAACGACTGCGTTTATCCGCTCGCGTAGCCGAAGGGCGATCGGGTAAAGCAGTTGACCCTTCGTCTACGCGAACCCGCAAGCAGTTGACAGTTGATAGCAAAAAAATGACTAATGCTGTTCGCGATCGGGGACAGCACTAATGACCGATGACTAATGACTAATGATTAATGACTAATAACCAATTTACCCATTTCCCAGTATGTCTGAATTTGAGACCGGATTGCCCAGCGTTCGCTTAATACAAAGCTACATCAAAGACAAAGAACAGTTAGAGATCAAACTGATGACTGGCGACTTGTTAGCAGGCAGAATTTTTTGGCAGGATCATAGCTGCATTTGCCTCCTCGATGCCTCAGAAACACAAATTCTGATCTCGCGATCGGCAATTGCTTATCTCAAACCCAACGCGTGAAGAAGAGGGGGAGAGGGGGAGAGGGGGAAAATCTTTCCTGTTCGCTCTTCCTTCCATCCGTTATATCGTTTCCGGGTGCATCGGAGTTATATAGTGCGAGCGTCTCGCTCGCGAACCAATCGCGAGCGAGACGCTCGCACTACATAATTGAAATATATTATTCCGATGCTACCGGATTTGATATTACATCCGTTACATCCCCTACAGGGCTTCCCTCTTCCGTCTTTCCTCTTCCGTCTTCCGTCTGACTAATAACGTTCGATCGCGCGGACAGCACCAATGCCCCATGCCCCATGCCCCATGCCCCATGCCCCATGCCCCATGCCCCATGACTAATCGCTAAATAGCTTTTCGCTAACTTGGGCGGTGACAAAAGGCAGCTTTAAGGCTGGTTGCGGCAGCGGAGGCGAGGCCGTCCGCTGCATCAAGCCGAGCTCGTAGAAGCCGCCGCACAGCAGCAAACGATCGCCCTCTTGCAAATCAGTAGTTCCATCCGGCCAGCGAGTAAACTTCCCTTCCCGGCGGATCGCCCGCACCTGCACCCCATACTGAGTGAGCAAATCTACCTCTGACAGTTTTTGGCCAACCCAAGGACTGTTGGCTGGTAACCTCAACCACTGACAAGAACTGTCGCCCTCGGGGACAGCAACTTCGCCCTTCGCCAGCAACTCAAAACTAATCAGTTCTTCCGGTTCACCCACTACCAAAAGTCGATCGCCCGACAGCAAAGCAGCCTTCCCGTTAGGATAATCAATTTCCTCGCCATCTTCGCGGACGATCGCCATCACGCTGACCCCTGTCAACTGCCGCAAGTTAGTTTCTTCCAGAGTCATCCCACCAATGGGAGAGCCCTCCGGTAAGTTGTACCAATCGCCGTTGAGATCTCGAACCGCCACTTTCAAATCCCGCGAAACCGCCAAAGGTTCCCGCGCCGGCCGCAATTCCAGATAGCGGCTGCTGCGAATTTGCTGCACATCTCGCCCAATAGCCATTGCTGACAAACCCATACCAGCTAGCAAGTGGGCAGACAGTTCTAAACTAGCCTCAAACTCCGGCTGCACAACTTCCCAAGCCCCCAGTTGGTAAAGCAGTTCAATATCTTTATCTTTGTTGGCGCGCACCACAATATCCAAATCCGGGACTAATTCTAAAGCCCGCTTCAGACACAAGCGAGTGCTCATCGGATCGGGAAGAGTAATCGCCATTGCTTTGGCGCGTTCTACCCCGGCGGCTTCCAATACGTGCAAGCTGGCAGCATTCCCGTAAATGTAAGGAATTCCTGACACTCTGCACTCTTGAATTCTGCTTTCCGACTCGTCGATTACCACAATTGAACAGTTGCGGCTTTGCAGCACTTTGACTAAATTTCTGCCAACTCGCCCGTAGCCACAAACCACAACATGATTTTGTTCCGGCAAAGTTTCAGCTATTTCGACAGGTTGAGATGTTTGGTCAAAATAGCGCTGCAAAGGCCCGAAATTTTCCGCCCACTTGAATAACTGTGGCACGCTTCTCAATACAAACGGCGTCAGCACCAAGGTGACTGCTGTCGTTCCTAAAATTAATAGGTAAACGTTTCGCGAAACCAGTCCCATAGCTTGGCCAGAACTAGCGAGTACAAAGGAAAATTCTCCGATTTGAGCTAAGCCCAAACCTGCGATTAATGCTGTTTTTAGGGGATAGCCAAATAATCGGACGATCGGCGTTACAATCAAGAATTTGCCGACAAATACTAGAAATACCAGTCCCAAAATTAACTCTAGATGGTTCCAGAGAAACACCGGGTCGATTAACATTCCGATGGTAACAAAAAATAAGGATGCAAAAATATCTCGCAAAGGCTCGACATAAGTTAGAGTTTGGTCGGCATATTCCACCTCCGAAATCATTAAACCCGCCACAAATGCGCCCATCTCGATCGAGAAACCCAGATATTCTGTCAGCAGCGCAATCCCTAAAGCCAAAACCACAACTCCCAGCAAAAACAGTTCCCGGCTTTCTGTTCTCGCGAGGTAGCGCAGCAACTGCGGTACGATCCAAATGCCCGCTACTACTGCACCCGCAGCAAATAATCCGATCCGCACCAGGGCCCAGACTACCGTCATGCCGATCGCCTCTGCGGGCTGATTGAGGGCCGGCAAAACTGCCAGCATTAGCCCCAAAGCCAAATCTTGAACTACCAAGATTCCCAGCATGACTTGTCCGTGGGAAGTACCGCCTTCATTGCGTTCCATCAAGCATTTGAGTACAACCGCCGTCGAGGAAAGCGACAGGATCGCCCCTAAAAACACCCCTTGGGCAGGGGATTCTACCCAGCCTACACCCAAGGAAATTGCAGTAGTAATGGCGATCGTCAGCACAATTTGCAAGCCCCCCCCGCCCAGACTAATTGCTTTAACTCGATTTAGTTCGGCGAATGAAAACTCTACTCCCAAAGCAAACAACAGAAAAGCCACACCAAATTCTGCCAGGGTGTCTACCTGAACTAATTCTTTAATCAGCCCCAAACCGGCCGGCCCAACTACGATCCCTCCCAGGAGGTATCCGAGAATTACCGGCTGTCGCAACAACGATGCAAAGAGTCCTCCTGCTGCGGCAGCAGCGAGAACTAGAACTAAGTCAACAATCAGTCGGAAGTCTTCTTGCACAACTTTATGAAAAAAGTGTAAAGTTATATTATAGTGTTTAATGTGTTGACTATGTTGGGGGGCGTTGACTATAGTTGAGTAGCAAGCCCAACTGCCACTCTTGAACAAGGTATTTTCTAATGACAAAGAGTTCAAATCCTCACAAAAAGCTTAATCTCTTGCAAGTTTATCGAGGGATTGGGGCTTTATTGGTGGTAATGTTTCACGTCAACCAGATGAGCACGGAAAGATTAAATCAAGTTACTTTTTTTAATTTATTTCAGGCTGGGTGGAGTGGTGTTGATTACTTTTTTGTATTGAGCGGTTTTATCATGGTCTACGTTCACCGATCGGCGATCGGTAAAAAAGACCAGTTAAAATCATTTTTAGTCAAGCGCTGCGTGCGAATTTACCCAATCTACTGGATAATTACTCTGACAGTTGTGTTTTTCTTTCTACTGATTCCAGGTTTTGCTAATGCTCAAGACTTAAGTTTGGACAAGATAATTCTGTCGCTGCTATTGATTCCTCAATATGGCAAGCCAATTCTCGATGTAGGTTGGACTTTAGTTTACGAAATTTATTTTTATGTATTGTTCAGCATAGCTATCTGGCTAAAACCTAAACAGTCTGTGCCTCTGCTGTCGGCTTGGCTATTTGTCACACTTCTACATTTTTCTAAAGTAGTAACATTTCCCGATGCTTTTTTCTTGCTGAATCTAGTATTTGGCAATATGAATCTAGAATTTGTTTTGGGTGGCTTGGCTGCGTATATCGTGCTTAAATATAACAATAAGATTACTAATTACAGATGGATATTATTTGGGATAGCAAATTTAGGATATGTTATTTTAGGACTGTTTGTGGCTTGGGGCAACATTGAGTTCGATCGGATCAAGACTTTTGCAGTGCTGGCAGCTATATTAATCGTTGCTGCAACTTCGATCGACCTTAAGGATTCTCCGAGACTTCCTTATCTTTTAATTTTCCTGGGCGATGCCTCATATTCAATATTTCTGCTCCACAGCCCGGTGATATCAGCAACTACAAAAATTGTGCAAAAGGCAAATTTAGGAAAATATTTCGACGGTTTCTTTGCTCCGGCTATGGTGGCATTGTTTGCTGTAGTTGTCGGCTGCATATTCTACTCTTTCATCGAAAAACCATTGACAGTTTATCTGCGGAAAAATATTGTTGAAAAAATGTTTCTTCCGAAGGCGCAAGCCAGCTAATTGTAGGGTGCGGATCTGTGAGATGTGCGATCGAGCTTAACTTGCGATCGATTTACCGCAATACGTCAGCAGGGGGGGATTTTGAGGTGTAGGGTGCGTCGCAATCCAGAATCTCGGTAAAAAATCGAAAAATCTAAAAGCGACGCACCACAGGGTTTAATTAGTTCGATCGCACTTTATTTTCCATGGTGCGTCGCTGTGAGATTGTCGATCGAATTTGCATATTTTAGAAGAATCCGCACCCTACAATTGGATGGTGCGTCGCTGTGACATTTTCGCTGGAATTTGCATATTTTAGAAGGCGACGCACCCTACTATTGTGTGGAATCATTCACACAAGGTCAATAACAACGCGAAAACCAATGTCATTCCTCCGGCTGTCGCGCGAGAGAGAGTAACGATACAAACTAGAGCACTTGGAGCTATCACTATCCCAAGAGCCTCCACGCAACATCCGTTGATTCTCCGATCCACCTATTTCCCAGGAACTTCCGTCAGAGGGGGCCCCGTTATAGTTAGAGTGGTAGCAATCACTGCACCATTCCCAAACATTTCCGTGCATATCGTAGAGTCCAAAACTATTCGGATAAAATTTCCCATTATTAGTTGTTTGATTACTGCGATGTATAAAAGCATAGTCAGTATCTAGACCCTCGAAAGCAGGAAAACTTGACGTATAAGGCACATCAAAGCTAGTATTAACCAAATCCGTTGTAATTGTCGAACCAAAATAGAAGTCTGTGTTCGTTCCAGCGCGACAAGCATATTCCCATTCTGCTTCTGAAGGTAAACGATAACTATTGCCTGTTTTTTGAGTAAGCCGATCGCAAAATTCGATAGCTTCATCCCATGATACTTGTTCGACAGGTCGTTTAGCTCCTTTAAAATGAGAGGGATTACTTTTCATTACCCTTTCCCACTGTGCTTGATTAACTGTATATTCCGCCATAAAGACAGGTTGAATCGTTACTTGATGCGATGGCTTTTGCTCACTTCCAAGATGTGACGCACCCATCTCGAATTTGCCACCAGGAATATAAACCATCTGAAGTGCAAGTTTGTCACCTAAGTCTTCATTAAAAACTTGAGCCGACTTAACACAACGACTATTTTCGTTGCCGCTGTAGTGGTCTACCGTGATGACATCAAAATTAAAGGTATAAAAAAAATTATTTAATTGCCATTTTATCTTTGATTCATCTCGATCTTTTAGCAAATTGTAAACCGCAAATTTTACTTGTAGCGATTTATCATTCAGTCCTTGAAGAAGCAAGTCTAAGCCAGCTTCTCCATATTGGAGCGCCTCAGATAGTGCAGCGATTCTGACTTCGACAGCGGGTGAGGCTAAGCGGCTTTTAACGCCTGTAATTCCTCCCAGTACCGCCGCATCGACAGGAGTTGAATTTTGACCGCCAAGGACGGCATCATATTCTCCAGGTTGATTTTGCTCATTTGGCATGGCATTTTGACCTCTGTATGATTAACCACTGTGGCATTTACTTAATAGCTATGTCAAATATTCAAAACTTACCAACGCTACAAATAAGACAAATAGTGCGTTACGCTCCGCTAACTCACGCTACATTCGCGTACTTTGCGTAAGTCTTAATAGTCCTTTACCTTTTTGAGTCAAAGCGTGCTAAATTTAGCTACTTTGTGTAACATTAGCTAGACAAAGGTTAAGGATATCGGTAATGACAGCAACTGCGAATCGAGCTAACTGGGGACAAAGTGCCAAAATAGTTGCGAGTGCTATTTGGGAGTGTAGGCTATTGAAGGCAAACATAAACAGGGCGATTTTGACTGGCCCAATTGTTGCCAGCATTCTCAGTCTGGTATCGCCGGTGCAAGCTTTGCAGGTGCAGGTGACGCCGCCAAATCCCGAACTGGGTGATACGCTGTCGGTAATTATTCAGGTTGACGGTAACGGCGGGGAAACTCCAAAAGTGTCTTTACAGCAGAAAAATTACCCTGCTTTTCCGATCGGCAATAATCGCTTTCGGGCCCTGCTACCGACGACACCACTGGAGAAACCCGGTGCGCGCGTTGTTCAAGTCTCCGGTGACGGACAAGTGCAGAAGTTGAATGTGCAAGTGCGCGATCGAGATTTTCCCACTCAATCCATCTGGCTGCCACCTGGGAAAGACTCCGAAGGTACCGATGCCGAATTCGATCGCGTGGACGCGTTTAAAGCACTGGTGACACCCCAAAAATTTTGGGATGGCAAATTGTTGCGCCCCAACTCCGGCGAAATTACCACTATTTACGGCGTGCGTCGGTACTATAATGGGGTATTTGCTAAGGACTACTACCACCGCGGCGTCGATTACGCGGGCCCTTACGGTTCCCCTGTAGTTGCACCGGCTGCCGGTCGCGTGTCTCTGGTGGGACGCGAATCGCAAGGGTTTAAAATCCACGGTAATGTAGTTGGTATCGACCACGGTCAAGGGGTAGCAAGTATTTTGATGCACCTCAGCCGGATTGATGTCAAGGAAGGCGATTTCGTGAAAGCGGGTCAAGTAATTGGTGCTTTGGGGTCAACGGGGGCTTCGACAGGCCCTCACCTGCACTGGGGACTTTACGTGCACGGGCAGTCTGTCGATCCGGTACCTTGGCGGCTTCAGGGAGTTGAGTAGGACTTTTTACCGATTTTGACGAATTTAAAAGTCAATTATGGGGTAAGTTTGTGGCTGGGGTGTGTAGATAACTGTTCTGGGTTATCACTATTGGGTTATGATTTGTACAAAAATTCTCAACTCAAGCCTCAAAACTCGAATCTCAAGACGCCAGCAATTGCGTCTTTACAAAACAAAACTGTATTAATGATGCCGTTGAGCGGGAAGCATATATGAGTATTGAAAAAATTGTTGAACAGGCTTTGCAAGACGGCTATTTAACGCCGTCTATGGAAGCTGAGGTGGGACGAATCTGCAATACGGCTTCTGAATT
This sequence comes from Microcoleus sp. PH2017_28_MFU_U_A, assembly GCF_020738035.1. Taxonomy (NCBI): domain Bacteria; kingdom Bacillati; phylum Cyanobacteriota; class Cyanophyceae; order Oscillatoriales; family Microcoleaceae; genus Microcoleus; species Microcoleus sp. PH2017_28_MFU_U_A. Next base: position 15,919 of record NZ_JAEQCX010000059.1, on the reverse strand, counting down.
GTCGATCGAAGAGTACATGGCTCTCGATCGCCTGATGGGAGCTTTGTTGACCGGAGAAGTGGTGGTTCTGCCGCGCAAACAGTTCATCAATGTGATGGAAGAGTTGGTGCTTAGCGAGGCGATCGCCAGGGTGGCAGAAATTGAGGCGGCGAGCAGCGAGCAGAGTCTGGATGTGGGAGATATTGCGGCTTATGCTTTAAATAGGCTGCCCCCTCTGTACGCTACGACGGAAGAGGGAGCTCACTTTCAAAGGGCTAGGGCTAAAGAGCAGCTTCACGATTTGATTTCCAAAGAAGTCAACGCAGCGATCGACCGCAACTTGGTCAGACCTGAACCCGTAAACCCCACAGCTTTGGGTAAGCCGTCTTCTGGAACCGAAGTTCTGTCAAATCTCAGCAATTGGCTGCAAGCTAACGCCGTTAATTTTGAGCCGCAGCCGTAGTACCACGTCCAACAGCTCTATTTTGGTTAAGTCGATCCCGCTCAATTCAAAAAGCGGGATTTTTAGTTTTTGAGCCAGAAACAGTTGACAGTTGACAGTTGACAGTTGACAGTTGACAGTTGACAGCAGAAGGAAGGGGGATGTGGGATTGGAGTAATGAATCGTCTGATTTTAATTTCTCCCGATCGGGATTCCGGCTTTAAACCAATTCTTTTTGGTCACAAGACATCCGTCACAATTGAAAAAAAAATTAAAGGAATTGTTTGTTTGCCACCTAAAACAAACAATTCCCTTTTCCTTCTGACTAATGACTAATGACTAATGACTTCAAACAATTAATTATTGCTCTCAGAAGAGTCTGCGGAGGGGCCGGCAGTAACTTTTGTTTCTCGTTTTTCACGTTTTTTCCGTTCAGCTTGGATGACATCTTGAAGCACTATTCGCGCTTGGGCCATTTTTTCCAAATTGCTGCGGTACAAATCTAAATCTTTGCTAACTTTGTCTTCAGGTAAATGCAAAGCTGCACTGATTTTGCCGATCGCCTCGTTGCGAGTTTCTTGGTTTTTTACCATTTCGGGGTCAGCTTTTTCTAACAGCGAGAACAAACCGATCGCAAATAAGCGACTGTACTTAAATTGAGCGTTGCTGGCGATCGCCCCTAAGGACGCTTGCAAATCTCCTGTATCTTCAAAGCTGGTGGAGCGATCGAGCCACGAGAGCAACTCAGACCCTCCAAGGCGATCGGCCAAGCTTTCCAATCTGTGAGCGTCTTGCTTGTAGCGATCGGGATCGTCTTCTAGGGCTTTGCACAAAGCGTTAAAAATCGAAAGTCTGTCTGCTTCTGGGGCGTACCCGAGCATGAATCGATCGAAAGCTGTCACCACACCCAAAGCATAAATCGGGTCGTATTGAAAATCGACATTCGCCGAAAGCAAGTGCATTTCTACCATCAACTCTTCCACCACTCGACGGTAAATTGAGTTAATCGGTCGAGTGTGAATCGTATAGAAACTTCGCTTAGTATCTGAAACAGTACGGTTCTTGTTCACCTGAGTTTTATAGATAAATAATTGTGCCGCCACAAGTGGACCAGCGCGGCATGAGTAAAGTCGGGGGAGTAAATTGGCGATCGGGCTGGCAAAATTTGCCAGTTTTTTTAACTGTGCAGCCGAGACTGCGAGGCAAAATTTTATCAAGAAGATTTTGCGGGCGATCGGCAGCAACAATTAATCTGTCGCAATACGATGGCAAAAGCCAAGTATCTTTACAATCATAGCTCTTCTGGGATCGCTGATAAATCCCATCTTCTGACTTGCCCGGCCCTCTTCGGGCAACCCTTACCACAATCAAATTTTATTGTCAAGCCCAATCCTCAAAAATCGAACGAACATGACAATTTCTCCTGAATTAAGAGCTTTAGCCCAATACATGGCGGGCGAATTTGACAACCAAGAACAAGCGCTAGCAGATCCGGCGTGGTACGTCCACCTGCGTTTTTGGCAAAGACCCCTGCCCGTGCCTCTCTTGGACGAACCGAGTATTGCCCTGTTTGCCGAACAAGCCAATATTCTAGAATTAGACAAGCCCTACCGTCCCCGCATCGTGCAACTGAGGCACGTGAAGACAGCGCCGGAACTTATAGAAGCTCAGTATTATATGTTCAAGGATATCGCAGCCGTCAAAGGAGCCGGTCGCAACCCCGACTTACTGGCAAAACTCAAGGGCGAGCAAGTCGAACTTCTTCCCGGCTGCACCCTCTCGGTTGCGGTGCAAAATTTAGGCTCAAACCGCTATCGATTTCGGGCATCTCTGCCGGAGGGAACTCGTTGCTGCTTTACCTACGATGGGCAAACTTACCAAGTAGACTTGGGATTTGAAGCCGCAGACGAGGAATTTCTCAGCTACGACAAAGGAATAAACCCCACGACAGGTAAGGCTATCTGGGGAGCTTTAATGGGCCCTTTTAGATTTGTCAAGCGTCAGGATTTTGCTTCTGAAATATTTGCCAATACGCTTGGGATCGGATCGGACGGCGGTTGAAACCGCGTCTACAGAAACAAAGTCCGCCTCCGCGGACTAAAGAAGAAGATCGCGTAATTTTCACCGCCCGGTCTTTAACCTGCACCAGACACGTGCAAGTTTGTGTAGACGGGATTTCAATCGCCCGGTCTTCTTCAACCTGCGGAGGCAGGTTTTGTTTGTGTAGAAGCGGTTTCAACCGCCCGGTTTTCTTAACTTGCGCGCGGCACCCCCTCTAGAGCTTCTTCTTCTGTTTCAAATATTTCAAAGACAGAATCCATCATGGTCACTTCAAACACCAGTTTGGCTTCTGGATGAACATTGCAAATGCGGAAACTGCCCTTAACTTTATCCGCATCGCGCATACCGGCTACCAACGAGGTCAGGCCAGAACTATCGATAAAGTTTACCTGACCAAGATTCACGACGACATGACGGCTGAGTTTGGAAATACACTCTTGCAACTTGAGGCGGAATTGCCAAGCTGTCGTGATGTCCAACCGTCCTGTCGGTGCTAAGACGATAACTGTTGTACCGTCAGATAGCGTGTGGGTTTTTTGATCAATATGAATCACTGACCCTTCCCTCAAATTTATTACTATTTATCGCGGTGGTTACTTTCTGCTATACAAATACTAGACAAGTCTAGACATTTGCTTCTTACTTCACAGGGAGCATGGGAGCGGTTATCCCTCAGTAAGCTTTCGCGCTTTAGCCAAGCGTGATAAATTAATCGCTGCCTTCAAGTCTCTGTCCATCGAATTACCACAACTTTCGCAGTTGAAGGTTCTTTCTTTCAGTGGCATATCTTGGATATGCCCACAGCTTGACTATTGTTTTGCAAGGGCGGAAACCAGCGGTCAGCAATGATTATTTCACAACCAAACTTTTTCGCCTTATATTCTAGGTGACGCTTGAATTCAGAGAATCCACAGTCAGCTATTGCCTGCGCTAGTTTGTGATTTTTTGGCATCCGATCAACATTTAAATCTTCTACTTATAGTTGCGTGGTTTTTGCATAAGTAAGTAGTGACTTGATACTGAAAGTCCAAGCTTTTTCGCAAATCGCGCAGGGTTTGAACATGGCACACTATGAGTGTTTGTGTAAAAGTTTACCATTCTGTCTACTTAATTGCTAGCTAAGGACTTTCTCAGTAGTTTAACTCACGTCGGTGACTGCTGAGGCATCCAATTCGCCCAATCTTGCGGTTTTAAGAACTTTGAGTAGAGTTCGGCTTCTGGAGAGTTGGGTTCTGGCTCGAAACAATACTCCCAGCGTACCAGAGGTGGCAGGGACATCAGAATCGATTCGGTGCGTCCGTTGGTCTGTAAGCCAAAGGTCGTGCCCCGATCGTACACTAAGTTAAATTCAACGTAACGGCCGCGGCGGTAAAGTTGGAAATCGCGCTCGCGCTCGCCGTATGCTTTCGATCGATGTTTTTCAACAATTGGGGTGTAAGCCGGCAAAAATGCGCGGCCGCAGTCCTGTATGAAGGCGAACAGCGACTCCCAGCTTCTAGGCTCCGGGTTTCCGACATTTTTGCTGTACTCAGCAGCTTTCCCTTTGACATTTTGGTCGCGGTAAAGCGGGCCTTGAGCGTTTTGGTAGTCAAAAAACAGGCCGCCGATACCGCGAGTTTCTTGGCGGTGGGGCAGGTAAAAATATTCGTCGCACCAGAGTTTAAATGTCTGGTAATAGTCCGAGTGGTGTTTGTCGCAAGCTGATTTCAGAGTTTTGTGAAAATGAGCTGCATCCTCATCCAACAGGTAATAAGGAGTCAAATCGACACCACCACCAAACCACCAAATCGGGCCCGCTTCAAAATAACGGTAATTCAGGTGAACCGTAGGCAAGTAGGGATTGCGGGGGTGCAGCACCATCGAAGTACCAGTGGCGTAGAAATCGTGACCGGCAGCTTCTGGGTGCTTGGTCAGAATCAAAGCAGGCAAACTTTCGCCCCAAACTTGGGAAAAATTAACTCCGCCTTGTTCAAACACATTGCCTTCGCGCATAACGCGAGAACGTCCGCCCCCGCCTTCGGAGCGTTCCCAAGAGTCCTCTTTAAATTTGCCGCCGCCATCGACCTGTTCGAGGGCTTGACAAATTTCGTCTTGTAGGCTTTTCATAAATTGGCTGACTCTAGCTCTAGAGTCAGCGGGCGGCAAAAACGGAGAAGTCGTGGTTTTAAGTGTTGTAGAAACTGTCATAAAATTTTCTGTTGTCAGATTTGAATCTTAGATGGTGATGATTGCCAAATCCAGTCGCCATGTAATTATGCCACCGCAGGTCTGCAAATGATCGCTATGAAGTTACATTAAAAAATAGCAATAAAAATATACTTAAACTTGCGATCGAACATTCACTGACACAATTGCAGAGCTATGGTGGAGAACACAATGCCCAGTACACTCGATATTAGTTCAGTCTTAGAAATCCTGCGACCTGTGCAAGACCCCGAACTGCAAAAAAGTTTGGTGGAATTGAACATGATTCGTAACATCAAAATTGACGGCGGAGTCGTCAGTTTTACTTTAGTGCTGACAACGCCTGCTTGCCCGCTGCGAGAATTTATTGTCGAAGATTGCCAAAAAGCGGTCAAACAGTTGCCAGGAGTCGAAAAAGTGGCTGTGGAGGTGACAGCCGAGACTCCCCAGCAGAAGGGAGTGGTCGATCGCCAAGGCATAGAAGGCGTTAAAAATATTATCGCAATTTCCAGCGGCAAAGGTGGCGTCGGCAAAAGCACGGTAGCGGTGAATGTGGCAGTAGCCCTGGCGCAAACCGGCGCAAAGGTGGGTTTGCTAGATGCCGATATCTATGGGCCCAACGACCCAAATATGTTGGGTTTGGGGGACGCGAAAGTAATGGTTAGGGATGGAAAAAGCGGAGAAAGCCTCGAACCCGCATTCAACTACGGCGTCAAATTAGTGTCGATGGCGTTTTTAATTGAGAAAGACCAACCCGTGATTTGGCGCGGCCCGATGTTGAACGGAATCATCCGGCAGTTCCTCTACCAGGCGAATTGGGGCGATTTAGACTATCTGATTGTCGATATGCCTCCGGGTACAGGAGACGCGCAGTTGACAATGGCGCAAGCGGTGCCGATGGCTGGTGTGGTGATTGTGACGACGCCGCAGACGGTGGCTTTGTTGGACTCCCGCAAGGGGTTGAAGATGTTCCAACAGTTGGGAGTGTCGGTGTTGGGAATTGTGGAAAATATGAGCTATTTTGTGCCGCCGGATATGCCTGACAAGCAATACGATATTTTCGGTTCCGGCGGCGGCGAAAGGACGGCGGCAGAGTTGGGAGTGCCGCTGTTAGGCCGCATTCCGCTGGAAATTCCGCTGCGGGAAGGTGGCGATTCCGGTGTGCCAATTGTCGTGGGACAACCGGGTTCTGCTTCGGCGAGGGAGTTGCGGGCGATCGCGGGTCGCATTGCTGGTAAAGTTTCTGTAGCAGCCCTAGCCTAATAGACATCTCATCCAAAAGTTCGTCAAGGGCAGGCTCTCCGGCCTGCCCCACAACAGTTTTTGGGAGAAGTCTCACAAACTTTCGTTTCCCAGCTTTGTCTCCTGTTGGCGAAGGTTTGCCTAATTCCCGAGCTCTGCTTGGGAACTAGAAACGAGAAACGGTAAGCTATAAAGAGCAAACTTAACATTCAAAGAATTATGATTTTTCCAGGTTCGGCAGTTCGAGTTAAAGATAAGGGCGAGATTTACTACGGCTTTCAAGGACTTGTGCAGCGAGTTACCGACGGGAAAGTCGCGGTATTGTTTGAAGGTGGCAATTGGGACAAGCTGATCACGTTCCGCTTATCGCAATTGGATATTGTGGATGCTACGGCTGGTCGCGCGAAATAGTCATTAGTCAGCGGTCATTAGTCAGTTGTTATTTGTTATTAGTTATTGGTTATTGGTTATTAGTACCCACTCACAAATAACAAATAATAAATAACCAACTGCTAACCGCCAACTGCCAACTGCCAACTGCCAACTGCCAACTGTCAACTGTCAACTGTCAACTGACTAATATGCGTTTACCTTTACCCCAATTTGGAACAAAAGAGCGGCATCCCGATCGCATTGCTGAAGTCATCGAGACGGCAACTACAGAGTTTTTGGCTCAATGCTTGGAACCGGATGACTTGAGTTTTCCGGTGATGCCACCTTTTGGGAGTTGGGTGAAGGCGGAAGATGAAGAGTCAAAAAATCAAATCTACGGCGTAGTTTACCATGCTACCACTAGCCCGATCGACTCGGTGCACAGAGCTAGGGCTTTGGGTTTATCGCTGGAAGAGTTGCGGGAAGAACAACCGCAGATTTTTGCGATGCTGAAAACCGAGTTTCGAGTGGCGCTTGTGGGGTTTGAGAAGCCACCGGAAAGGTTGAACGGCCACGGCCCATCGAGGGGTACAATTTATCAGTATTTGCCGCCGCGCCCGCCGCAAATTCACCAAGCGGTTTATCGCTGCGAACCGGATGAGGTGATTGATTTTACGGTGCAGTTGGATTTTTTGAGGACGCTGCTGGGAGTGACGAATGCGCCTGTGGATGCGCTGACGGCTGCGACGATTCGGGAGATTTATCAGTTGCGAATGCGCGATCGATCTTGGTTGGTGGAAGCGGGCAGGAATTTAAGTGTTTTGTTGAAGGATGATTACGATCGGTTGCGGGTGATTTTGAGTCAGATTCATCCGTAGGGTATGATATATATGGAAATAGAAAAGTATAGACAACTCAGAAAAAATATTTTATGTGGGTAGACGTAACAGCGCTAAATCAGATTCCCGAACGGGATATTTTGAAGGTAAAAGTTGAAGGAATTTCACTAATTTTGAATCGCCAAGGTGCGAATGTCACTTGTTACCGCAATGCTTGCACTCATTTAGAATATCCGATCGATATGGGGAAAGTAAGTAATGGCATCATTACCTGTCCCTTTCATAAATTTCAATTCAAGTTAGATACTGGTAAATGTTTGAATGCACCGAGTGATTCCCTAGAGTCTTATCCCGTAAAGATTGAGGGCGAAATCGTTTTTGTTGACATCAATGAATCATGATTCATCAGTCATTTATTCATACCAATTTGAAACAAAATCTCATAAGAATAAAAAAATAAGAAAAATAAATTAGAGGTTTTTACCTGTAGGGACACGGCACGGCACCGTGTCTGGCAATCTATGCCTTAAGATAGATATTTTTTATATAGTTAATAACCGTTAATAACCGTAACAACAATTTGTCAAAATCTTATTATGTGCTGTTTCCAACACAAACCTGCTAGCGCCGGGAGGCTTTGCCGACATGGGAGCCAAACAAGGCAGAGCATAAGAATCTGAGTTGCCTGGTAAATTACAAAGTCCCACGCATTTAATAGAAGGGTTCCGAGCGTGATACCAGTAATTTTATAACCCAATACGGTTCACTTAAGACAGATCCCCCCTAACCCCCCGGGAGATGCGGGGGGGACAAGAAGCTCTTAAAGTCCCCGCAACGATGCGGGGGATTTAGGGTGATCTCCGGGCATAAATAGTGTTAAGTAAACCGTATTGTTTTATAACCCAACAAACATTCTCAATAGTGTTCATACTCCTCGTACCTTCACGCGGCAAGGAGCGTCAAAGATAAAATCTCAACTAGGGACGGAAAACCAGATATTCCAACAAATAAAATCATGAAAAAACTATGCCTGTTTTTTTTTTGATGGTGATGATTAGCTTGGGAACAGTTGCAATTGTCAGAAGTCAGCAAACACCACCACCTATCAATACCTATAGTCAAACCGTGAAACGGGAAGTCTTCGCGAGTGGTTATCCTAGTGAGGCAGAAGGTAGAATTTTAGAATTAGTACGTTATACCATTCCTGGTATGGCAAAACTGCTGCCTCACGTTCATCCAGGGATGCAAATTTTCAAAGTTGAATTGGGGACACTCACCTATACTGTTGTCCAGGGAATCGCGAAAATTAAACGCGCCAATGGTAAAGAAGAAACCCTAGACGCGGGCCAAACTACTCGTCTGACGGTGGGAGATTCTTTAGTTGAGGCAGGGGGTATGGTGCATCACGGTCAAAATGAAACAGGAGATCTGGTAATTCTGCTTTCCACTTCTCTCCTGGATTCTCAGAAACCGAAAGCAATTTTGATCGAGCGTTAATCGACTTTACTGGTGCTTGGTGGTGGCGGATTAAAGTTTTGAACTGGCATCTGGGGTTCATATGGTGTCCGAGTAATTAAGCACAATCAGATTGGTTCGTAGTGCGGACTTCAGTCAGCTTTCATGCGGAGGACACTCCCGACGCACTACAAACTGTTTTTGTTATGGTAATAGAGCGGACATGATATGACTCTTTCCCAAGCACATCGCTTGGGAAGGAGTTAATTAACTTTAAACCACCGCACTTTTCAACCTATCACTTTGGCGCGCCGCTGACGGAGGAAAACCCCCAAAAGCCCGATCGCCCCAACGATCAAAAGCAGCCATTCTTCCGGTTCCGGAACCCCAGAAACATTCAAAGGATTGTTCGGTTTCGTCAACTCCTCCTTACCCGATTCTATCTTTCTTTCAAATCGATCGCTCTTAGCTTCCGCCGCCTTTAGCTGCGCCCTTTGCGCGTCATTAACTAGCACAATCATCGAAGAATAAGGCGTGACGACTTTAAAAGTTTTAGCTAGCGAGTGCATTGCATCCAACTGAGTCAACTGATTGGAAGTTTTCTCTTTGCTAAGGGCGGTTATCAACTGCCGCGCAGCTATCGGTTTAAAACCTTCATTTTCATCATCAGTTATTTTCGCAACCGCCGCCGACTTGGGAGTTTTGGCATAACTCCAAACATAGCCATCAACAACACTAATTGCAGATTTCCCTGATGATGCTGTCGTCGCCACTCGCTGCATCGCCTCTTTGATATCGGTAGAAACTCCGCCACCGCTATCTTGAATCAGCTTTAAAGTTCCATCATCGTAAGCCGGTGGTAAGCCTCCCAAATGCACAGTCCATAGGGGTGAGGGCATGGAAACGCTGGTTTTGCGATCGTCGGATAACTCATAGCTGTGGCGATCGCTCACCAAGAATACAGTATCATAAGTGCGATCGGCGCGTAACTGTGCAAACTGTTGCAGAATATCCTTAAGTTGGAGCGTACCATAAAACGTCAACTTTCCAACATCAAAACTCCCCAAATCTTCCACCAACTTCGGCGGCATCCCCGTCGCACTCGCCACATACAAATCAACCGTATTTGCTTTTAAACTATTCGCTTTCAACCATTCAAAATTCTCCTTAACTTCCTTTGTTTCCCCCGCCATACTGCGAGAAGTATCCAGAATCACTGCCAACTTTTTGCCCTGCGGCAGCGAATAATTTGCATCAACTAATGGCTTAGCCGAAATCGTATTTTCTCCCGGCAAATTTGCCAGACGCGGTATTGCTTGCTGCCGGGAAACTGCTAGCACAAAAGTCGGCAGCCAAGTTTCTTTTGCCTCTTTTCCCTTGTAATTTACCTGTTTTCCGGCAATTGTGCGGCGAGTATTTCCATCCCAATAAATGTTACGTTTTTCTGCTAAAACAGGCATCGCCCAACCCTGTGGTTGTCGCATCACTTTGTAAGTCAGCCACAAGTGCATTTCCGTTGGCCCATCAGTTTGCGTGCGCGAAAACTCTCGTTTAGCCGGAATTGGAAAAGCTCGCAAGCGGTATTGTTTCGGGCCAACTTGTTCGAGCAAAGCCGGGTCTACATTTTCTCTCACCTGCTGGTTGTAAACTTGCTGTGCAGCACCTCTGGGCGACACACTAAATGCAAAACGCCTTTTCAAATCCCCAGTATCGCCCAGCCAAACTCCTGTAACTGCGGCGCTTTCCGGCAGTGAAAAGTAATAAAATACTTCTTGCAAGTTCGGCGTTTGATTTTTGTAAACTTCGTAGAGTTGAACATCAGCCCAATCGCCCTTTTCTGTGATTGTAACTTCTTGGGACTGCAACCATACTTTTTCCTCATTGACATTCAGCAAACCTGCCTTAGCTTCTTGGCGGTTAGATGTTGACTGCACTGCGTGCTTTACTGCTTCCGTGTCACCTTTTTGAATTTCGGTATCGAAGAATCCAGCGTAGAGTTTTTCGGCTTTTTTAACATCGGAATCAGAGCCTTGATACAAAAACGGCGACATTAAAAAATTGTAGCTGTTCTGCACGTTGCGAGCCGCTGTGTTAGGCAAACTGAACGTATTTTTGTACATCTCATAAATGTGGTTGTTTTCTCCCACAGTGCTGAGATAGCGGTACGGAGATAAATAAGCATTAACTAAGCCCGATCGAATCATATCAGACTTGGCTAATAAAGTTTGACGCGCAGTGTCATTTGCTGCGGGAGTTGCCAGAATTTTCATGGCTTGAATTTGCGGCTGCTGTAGCAAAGCTGCGAAAATTGCCAGCCAAGCAGCCATGACTCCCAAGCTGCCCATGATTGCTTGATTCTTTCCGTATTGGGAAGCAAAACTGCGAAATACTTTGCGTCCAGATTGGATGTATAGAAAGCCGTAAAGCGAAGGCATTACTACGAACAAGCTGGAGGTAAGACCAAACAGAATCAAGGATAATGGTAGCCACCAAATTATGGATAATGAAGTGTACTTTAGAGAATCTATCAGTGGTGCTACCCAAACAAAACTTAAAAATCCAACTACCAGCGTAAATGCGACAGGTAGAGCGTAAAACATCAGCAAGGTTGCCGCCCAAGTTCCAACTAGCAGCATTAAGCTGTGAAATCCTAACTGGATCCATGCACTTCGCTTGTTTCCCATGAATCCAATAGAACTGGACTTTCTGTTGCGAGCATCTTGAGATATTGAAATATCTTCAATATTTTCTTGTTTCCCAAAATATCCGTACAGCATTTCTACTAAAAATGCTGCAATGCACAAAACGATTGTAGCGATAATTAGCGAGCTGGCTGGATTCAGTTCTCGAAGCATAAACAGCCTGATTAAGCAGAGCAAAAACAACGGCGCTTCTACTCCGTAAAACAAGCGCATTAGCTGCAATGGTTGCTTGTGAAAGCGCCTTGCTCCTACTATGGTAAACACTGTCGGTACTGCTATCAGTGCTGTTAGGGTTAAGGAAAATTCAAGGGGAATAATTCCGTCTATTGTTGCTTGGATTAACGGAATTGCTAGGTATGGCAAAATTCCTAGATAAACAGTTGACAAAAATGTCAGGTTCCACACCCAAAAAACAATTCTAAAAATTGCATCAAATACCTGCTTTGCTTTCATTTTTTGCTCCTTTTAAGCTTTGTTTGACAGCATTATGTACGTTAGCAGTAAACTCTTGTACCTCGGAATTTTCAGGATTTACGAAACTGTCAAAAAGAATGGAAACTAGCACCCAAGTCTGATTGCGATGGGTGATGTCGCTGCCGATGCGCGACAAGAAGTTATCTGTGGTTTGCGCTTGAGATTGCAGCCAGTATGCAGCGGATAGTTGGTTGTCTTTGAGATACAGCCAGCGAGCGGTTACGGTAGGAGTTAGCTGTTTTTGTTCTATTCGATTAACGGAGATGCCACTGGTTACAAAGCACAACTCTGGTGCGTGATAAGTCTGCCAAGATGTGCTGGCTACTGCGAGGAGGGAACCGTGCAAGTTACCTGAGACAAATCTCTTTTTTTCGGCTTTTGTATCTGGGTAATTGCCGAAGAATCTTTGTTCGCTGGGATTCAGCGGGATTGCTTCGGATATAATTTGTTGGGGTAGTTGTAAAGGGGCGATCGCTACTTTTGTACTTTCGACATGATACAATTGAGAAATTCCTGCTAAAACAGTCACCGTCACAATTAGTCCGGCTTTTGCCAGAGGCTGATTTTTCAGTATTTCCGAATCTCGTTGCGAGTTGAAATCAATTTGTTTTGTTGGCTGAAATTTGGGAACTTGTTGCAGCATCAACCAACTTACAAAACAACCGCAGACTAAACCTACAATTCCCAGCGGTACGTGGAGGATTTCTGCATAGGTTGGCTGTTGCCAAACTTGGGCAACCAGCACTAGCGCGACAACCCGCAAAGCGTTAGCAGACAGCAACATTAACAAGTTAGCAGCGCATACTGCCAGCCATTGAAAACTTAATTTTCGGCTTTCTAACCAGGTAGCCACTAGCAAAAATAGCGTCCCGACTAATAGGGTTTTAATGCCGCTGCAAGGTATATCAACGTGAGCGATGCCGTTTTCCAAAATCAGGATATCGTAGGAAGAAATAGCTCCCACGTGCAGGAATGAGAGCAACTGTTCTACTACGTGAGCAGTCATCACTCGCGCGGGCAAGCCGAGGCCGCTATTAAACTGATTGCTGAAGGGTAAAATACAAGCCAGCAAGCCGGCAATTGGCAAGTTTTTTTGCCAAAAATTCGGTTCCGCAAAGAAGCCGCACAGCCCGTAAGTTCCGAGGATAAATAGCAGTACGCTAACTTGTGGGATATTAATTATGCACCCTGTGGCGATCGCCAAAACACCTGCACCCAACATCAACAGCAGCGGATTGCGCCTCAAAATGAAGTTGCGGGAAAATGCGCGCGGGCGATCGCTCGGTTGGGGCGATCGCACTACTAATGCTACAATCAGAAAACCAATTGCTATCTTGTACAGTGCCGGTATCTCAACAAACGACGATAACAGCCACTTAACAGCCGAGATATTGGCCCAAAACCAAGCAAGCGCCAGCAAAAAAGGAGCCAGCCAAACCAAATTAACCGCCTGAGGGGGACTAACAGAATCTGAAATTCCCGAATCTGGAATATTGGTGCGCTGCATGATACCGCTTGAAATTCACATTGATGAAATCTTAGCTCAGCAAAATTGGTAATGCCTAGACCCGTAAATTAAGTTTTGTCAAGCTTCTATTTTCTATACATAAATGTTAGCCTTATAATAATTTAATCGGAGGTAAAAATGAGCGAAAAAAGTACAGGATACAAAATTCTTAGCGACAACCGACAAGCGCGCCATTTGTATGAAATTATAGATACATATCAAGTGGGAATCGAGTTAAAGGGAACCGAAGTCAAATCGATTCGGGAAGGAAAAGCGAATTTGCGGGACGGATATGCTTTGGTTAAAAATGGCGAAATATGGCTGATTAACGTTCATATTTCGCCGTGGAGAAGTGCTAGCAACTATTTTAATCACGAGCCTCGCCGCACCCGCAAATTGCTGATGCACAAGCAGGAAATTCGCAAATTAATCGGCAAAGTGGAAGAAAAAGGTTTGACTTTAGTGCCGTTAAAAATGTATTTGAAAGGTGGCTGGGTAAAACTTGATATCGGTTTGGGAAAAGGGAAAAAACTGCACGACAAGCGCGAAGATTTGAAGAAACGCGAAGACAAGCGGGATATGGAACGCGCGATGAAGCAATTTTAGTCATCAGTCATCAGTCATTAGTCGGTAAACAGTCAACTGTCACCTATCAACCCAACGACTGTGCTCTTCGGGCAGGGGGCAAGCTGTCAACTGTCAACAGTCATCAGTTATATTATGTGGGAGCATCTCATTTTTGTAAAAAGCATTTTTTTTTGAGTGCGAGCGTCCCCGCTCGCGTATTGTATAGTACGCGAGCGGGGACAGCACTATAAATACAAAACTCAGATGCTGCCTATCATGTCCGATCCATAACCATAATAAAAATGGTTCGTAGTGCGTCCTGGTGTCCGCAGCTTCAGAGCGGACACCAGGACGCACTACAAACTGTTCGCGCGTGCCCTTAATCGAGCGAACACCATATCATCAGTCATTCAGTCATCAGTCCTCTCAACCGCTTCTGTCAACCTCTTCGGGCTCTTCTGTCAACTGCCAACTGTCAACTGTCAACTGTCAACTGTCAACTGTCCTTCTTCCCGCTTCAATCTTCAATCTTCCTGAAAATATCCGGATTGCTTGTGGAGTCCCACGAAGGGTTAACCTATGCTCGAATACATCTAGGTAATCGCAGCATGAGGCAAGCATTCGGCTGTGGAGTTGCAAACCATAAATGAGAAATGAGTTCAAGCCTTCCTTCATTTCCTAAGATTATGATGCCATGAGGGTGGCAATTAAATCTAGACAACAAAATATCCCAACTCTCAAGTTAAAAGATGCTAAAAACGACACCGTTAGCTAACATTTTTAATGTCATGAAAGAGCCAACAAAAAAGCATCATCACTCCAAGTGGGCGGCATTCCTACTGATGCTAGCAGTAGGCTTTGGCGGCTGGCAATTTGGGTTGCCGGAACTCGCCTCACTGTTTAATAATAAGGGCTTTGAAAACTACAAAGCCAATAGATTGGCTGATACTCAAAAAGCCTATGAATTAGCCCTCTCCGTAGATCCCAAGAGCCGAACAGCTCTTTACAATTTGGGATGGCTGTGCGAAGAGGTGCAAGATTTAGAGTGCGCCCGAGGAAAATACCTGCAAGCTGCCAAACTGGGTCTCCCTGCTGCTTACAGCAATTTAGCTCGATTATATATAGTAGACAAGAAAAACTATGCTGCTGCCGTTCACTTGCTGTGGCAAGGTTTAAAATTAGCTGAGGACGATCGAGTAAAATATTCCTTACTCAAAAATTTGGGATGGGCTCGGCTGAAACAGGGTAGATATTCAGAGGCATTGCAGCATCTGGATGCAGCGATTAAGCTTGATAGTGAAAGACCTGCAACTTACTGCTTAAAAGCGCAAGTCCTAGAAGGGATGAAAAAGACGAAGGAAGCGCTACCGCAGTGGAAAACTTGTCTAAAGTATGCGGATTCCCAAGAATTCGATGAGGATATATGGATAGGAATGGCACGTCAACGATTAAAAGAGGAAAAAACAAATAAATGAAACGCACAGTTTTGCTTTCATCAGCCATGCTGGCAATTATAACGGTAATGGAGCTAAGTCAAGCCTCAAGAGCAATGCCAACTCCTGCAACTGTTACACCCACAGTGAATGAATCAGTCGCAACGCTGTTCCAATTGAATCAGTCTACGACGTGGCGGCGGTGCAAAGATAGAGATGGATATTATGCGTGTCCGAGATTTGCAATGCCTTCGGATAGCGAAGAATAAGAGTTATTTTCGATAATTTTTGTAGAGTTCGCCACTAGCACTTTACAACTAACAGGTATGTAGTATGTAGTAGTAGTTATGTAGGTGCACGCTGTGCACCTTATACCATTTGAGATTTGAGATTTGAGATTTGAGATTTTTCGATTTGAGATTAAAGAATTGGAAATGACTGATGACTATAGCCTTTTTCAGTAACAGTGCGGTGCTCATAGGGCATAGGGCATAGGGCATAGGGCATAGGGCATAGGGCATAGGGCATAGGGCATAGGGCATACCTCACTTATTTGAGAAAGGCTATAGCGCGTCGCGTGAGAACCCCGGTCTTTCAAGCCGGGGATGAAACGCAGTTGCAACCTTTAGGTTGCCAGTAATCTGTGTTATAGTTTTTAACAA